>CABUAQ010000014.1 GCA_902489575.1 uncultured bacterium | reverse complement strand
ACAATAGAACAGCCCCCCTGTTTTAAATAGAGTTTTGTACCGTCACTCATTATCATAAATGCAAAAACATCATATCCCCACTTATTAGGTCTGCGCTTTCCATTTATATCCACAAAAAATATTTTATAAAAATTCGAAGCTCCGTATACCCCGATAATAGTACCATCCATTAAAACTAGAACAGTATTCTTGTTTAGAATATAGTTTTCCGTAAAATAAGGACATCCTCGTACCTGAAAAGCAATTTCATCATCAGTAAACTTGTCATCACTTTCTTTTAATGCAGTATCAAAACCTTTATATTTAGGTATACAACCGTCTTTATACGCATTACCCTTGCAAATGTGACTAACTTTTAAAACCTGTAACATTTGTTCAGCAAGTTGAGAACACTGATCATTAGGACCTAGCACATATTTTCCGGAATAATCATGTCCGTAATAACAAGAATATATTGTGTCAGTTTTCTCATATACAAGCTTCAAAGCTTCATTTATTACACTTACAGCTTTTTTATACTGGGTTTTACGAACTTCCCAACCTATTTTTGCAATAAGTGATGGTATAGTTAATGCAGCAACAACCCCAATAATACCTAATGTAATTAAAACTTCTGCAAGAGTAAATGCCACCAATTTTTGCCATCTATTATAAACTCTATTGACGTTATTACATCTTGAAAAGGATAAAAGATTAACGACCGGATTGCTGTGTCGGATTTCATCCTCCCCGCAATGAGAAAATTCTAAATTTTTCAAAAGACCAAATAGGTGTAAAACCTCGTTAATTAAGGGCTTTAAAAGGTTACCCCCCCCCGATTTTCAAGCTATCATTGATTTTTAGCATATCTATTCTCCTTATTTGTTAATCTTAAGGGACTCTTTCATTACGAAAGAATCCCTTAATTTCCTATTACTCTTCTATTTCTTGCTCATCTGAAACATCACCGTTTTCAATGTCATCTTCATCCAGAGCTTGTTGATTCATTTCTTCTTCTATTTCTTCTTGAAGTTCTTCTGAATCAAGCACAACATCATCCTCTGCAGGAACATCTTCTTCATATTCATAATTTTGAATGTTTTGAGTTTCAGCCTGTTCCATTTGAGAAACGGATTTAATATCAATCTTCCATCCGGTAAGTTTGTGAGCAAGCCTTACATTTTGCCCTTCTCTGCCTATTGCAAGACTTAATTGATCATCAGGAACAACAACCATCGCTTCATGGGCAAACTCATCATCAGCCATAATATCAACAGATACAACTCTTGCAGGTGAAAGTGCATTTACAATGTATTCAACAGGATCTTCAGAATATCTGACAATATCAATTTTTTCGTTCTTCAACTCACCGACAATAGTCTGTATTCTGCTTCCTCTAGGCCCGATACAAGCACCAACAGAATCCACTTCAGGATCATTTGACCAGACAGCAATTTTTGTTCTATATCCTGCTTCACGTGAAATTGATTTAATTTCCACAATTCCATCTTCGATTTCAGGAACTTCAAGTTCAAAAAGTTCTCTAACAATTTCAGCATGCCCGTGAGATACAATAACCTGAGGTAATCTTGTTGTTTCTTTAACATTCAAAACAAAAACTCTTATTCTGTTACCGGGTTTATAATATTCTCCAGGGATTTGTTCCTTTCTAGGCATAATTGCATCGGTTTTACCAATATTTACAATAACATTTCTTCTATCATCAATTTTTTGGATAATGCCTGTGATAAGTGTTCCTTTTTTATCCAAAAATTCATTTAAAACAAGATTTCTTTCAGCTTCTCTTATACGTTGAGTCAAAACCTGATTAGCTGCTTGAGCCGCAATACGTCCAAACTGTTCCGGTGTAACCTCAAGTTTAACTTCATCACCTAACTCTACAGCCTCATCAATTTCTTTTGCTTCAGCTAAAGAAATTTCATTATCTTCATCCTCAACACTATCAACAACTGTTTTCCCTTTAAAAATGCCTATTTCACCTGATTGTTCATCTAAAAATGCTTCAACATTCTCGATTTCCTTAATTCTTAAATGTTTTTTATAAGCAGCAACCATTGCATCACATAAAGAAGCTATAACAACCTCTTTAGAAATACCTTTTTCTCTTTCTAGCTCTTCGAAAACTTCATTCAAGTTTCCTGCTCCGATTTTAATCATAATTATTCTCCTTTATCATTAATCAATATATAACTTAGCAGACTGGATATTTTCCTTTGGGATTTGAAGCTCTGAACCGTCGTCAAATCTAAAAAACGTTAAACCTTCATTATAGTCATAATCAAGAATTTCCCCTTTAAAAATTTTTTCAGTCTCTCCAATCAGCGGTTCTTTAAGTTTTAAACTAATCCTTTTACCCTTAAAAATAATAAACTCTTTTTCTGATTTAAATTTTCTTTCTAAACCCGGAGAAGACACCTCCAGATAATATTTAACAGGGATAAGATCATCCAAAAACCCTTCCAAACTTCTTGTAACATTTTCACAATCATCAAGAGTAATATTATGATCCTTTGAGTACAAAAATATTCTCAAAAACCAGCGATGATTTTCTTTGGAAAAATCAATCTCAATCGGGATTAAATTATAACGCATAGCCGTATTTTCAATCAACGGAGTGATTGCGTTTAACACTTCCAATCTGTTTACTTCTTGTTTCACCTGTTTAACCTTTCCCTACTTAGTTAAAAAAAGAACGGGGTAACCGTTCTTTTTTTAGTATGCAATACTGCTGTTCTATTTATATTGTAATATATTAAAACTTAAATGTAAAGTGTTTGTAAATGTTTAGTTAAGAACCAAGACCGGCTTGCTTGCGGCCAATATTATATTCTTCTTCCGAAATAACTTTACCATCTCTGCAATAAACTTCGCTGCCGGAAGGAGTTGTAAGTTTCTGGTATTTTTGACCGCCAACCATGAAATCAGCTTTACCGTTTTTAGCCTGTTCTTGTATATACTGTGTATCAGTTACATTTGATGCGTATTGATTACGTTTTTCCAAATTAGACGCAACTCGGGAATTAGTTCTTTCCATTCTTCGTGTAGTCATTTTTTCTCTAAACGTATCAACATCACCATCTATGCTATTCATTCTGTTGTTATTTCTGGTAATACCTTTTTCTGCTTTGTTGTCATACTTGTCATATTTATCCTGTTCTTTTTCTTCAAGTCTGGCTAAACGTTCTTCTTGTTTTTCAATAGATTTTTGTAATATTTTTACATTATTAGCATGTGCTTTACATTTTTCGATTATACCTTCCGTAGAATCAAGTATTGTAGTTGCTTTTTGAACATTTTCCTGTGCAATGTTCATGGCATCTTGCGCTTGTCCCTGTTTTTCCTTAGCTGTATCGAGCCCTTTTTGAGCAGTTTTCAATTTATTTTCGGCAGCATCAACAGCTTCTTTCTTATCACCGAGATTATTGTATGCTTCAGCTTTGGCTTTTTCCGCACTCTGTTCAGCTTCAGCAGCCTTATCAAGCTCTGCTTTGGCTTTTTCTTCTGCCTGTTTAGCCTGTTCTAATTGAGCTTTTGCATTTTCAAACGCTGCTTTAGCCTGATCATATGCAGGATTATGAACAGTATTTCCAAAAGAATCCTGAATTGTTTCAGGAGTAGAATTCAACGTTGCCTCTGCCTGGTTATAACTTGTCTGAGCACGGGAAGTTGCAGCCTGAGCATTTGAATGGTTAGTTTTTGCTGTTGTATGCGCATCATGAGCCTGAGTATAAGCCTCAACAGCTTTACCGTATTCTGCATCTGCTTTTGATACAGCATTTAATGCATTATCTCTGTTTGCAGTTGATGCTTTCACATTTTGATTTGCAGTACCAAGATCATTTTTAGCCTTACGTTCATCCTTTTTAGAAGTTTCAAGGTTGGATTCAAATCCACTTACTTTGCCTTCAGCATCAGCCCGCATATCACTATAAGCAGCAGATAATCCGTCCATAGTAGTCAATTGACCTCGAGCCTCACCTATTGCAGCTCGTAATGATGCAGAGTCGGTAGCAGATTCCATAGATGAAATTACTCCGGATACATTAGAAGCTGAACTTGAAATTGAGCCGCCTGTTAAACTATTCATAGCACTATCTAAAGTTTGACTGGCAGTTCGGTTAACTGTACCACCACTTTTCAAACCGTCAAATATACCAAGTTGATTTAACATACTAAATGTACCGTTAACAATTTGACCGATTACCTGCCCCTTCGTATAAGCATTATTACCGCTATTTATACTAATTTGATTTGGTATATTATACCCATATGATGGATAATCAGAAGATACTGAAGGTGTATAAGAACGAGAATTCAAACTTGCCCTCATACTTTGATAATTATATTTGTTTATATTTGTTTTATAACTTTGGCCGGCAACAAAATTATTTTTTCTTGTTCCCTTTAAAGAAAACAAAGATGTCTTATTTGCAGTTGTACCGTTTACCAGATTTCTTGCAGCCTGAGACGATACGCCGGTAGTCTTTTTCTTTCCAAAACTGCCGGATAGCCCTGGTTTATTCAGTTTACTGTTAAACTCAAGTGACATTTTGCTCTCTCTATTTTTATACTCTTAAATATATAAAAACATGAGAAAATGCCTGATTTCACATGGTTTGGGGTTTGTTACATTTGTTAACATTTACTCCGGTTAGATTTTTGCTTTAATTAGAAAATTTCAAATTTACACATAAGTAATTTTTCCCATCACAACCCTTTTATCTGCACCGGTGCAGCAAGGCAGATTATTTGGAATTCCGTAATAAGTACAGTATCCAAGAAGTGCAAATGCCATAACTTCTTTAAAATTATTAGATATTCCATAATCTTCGCATGTTGAAATATCAATATACTTTGGCAAATAAGTTCTTAACATTCTCATCAGAGTTTTATTATACGCACCTCCGCCGCAAATTACAGCCTCATGTATTTCAACATTCGGATAAATAAAGCGTTCATAACTTTTAGCAATAGTTTTTGCAGTTAAAGCAGTAACTGTTGCAATTATATCCTCAGGATTTTGTGGAGCAAATTCTAATGCATTTTCAATATATTCAGGAGAAAAATATTCTCTGCCTGTTGATTTTGGAGGATCTATAAAATAGTACTCATCAGATAATAAACACTCCAGCCAGGTATCCGAAACAACCCCCAAAGATGCAACTTCCCCGTCTCTATCGTAAGACTTGCCAAAATATTTACCCATACAGTAATCAATCATAATATTTCCTAGTCCTGTATCAAAGCCAAAAGTATCATACTCAGATGAAACTACTGTTACATTTGAAATTCCGCCAATATTTTGGATAGCAAAATTCTTACCCTTAGCCCTAAACCATGACTCATCAGCAAAACAAACCAAAGGCGCCCCCTGTCCGTTTTGCGCAATATCACTCTCTCTGTAATTCGAAATTACAGGACAACCTGTTTCTTGCGCTATGACAGAACTTTCACCAATTTGTAATGTGCTTTTTAAACTTATATTATCAATCTTTTCATCGAACGGATAATGATAAATAGTCTGCCCATGACTTGATATAAAATCAGGTTTTCCAAATTCTGCAATCAAAACATTTGCAGCATCTGCAAAACACCTGCCGATTACAAAATTCATCTGGCAAATATCTTTAACTGAAGCTTCGCCGCGAAACATTTGAAAAATTTTTTCCCTTACATGTACCGGATATTCATAATTTATTCCGCGGATCAATCTGACGTTTTTATCAGGTGTTACCTCGCATAATCCGGCATCGATACTATCACAAGATGTCCCGGACATCAACGCTATTACTTTTTTTGTCTCTAACTCTTCCATTCCCTTATACTATAAAAAAGCTTGCACTTATGCAAGTACAAGCTATTTAAAAGTTTACAACTATCCTAACACTCTCTTCTAAAAGTCTTTACTTTTACTCCCTTAATAAACTAGATATACAAACTTTTAATATATAAATTATAAAAATATCCCTAATCACAGTTATACTTACTGTACCTCAATAATCTCTTTCCCTATGGACTCCTTCGCCATCACCTCTATTTCTTTTTCGTCCAACTTCTTGTATTTTTTCTTCATCTGTTACTTATCTTGTAACTAAGTAACTTAACCCTTCCACTTGTCTGATAGCCTTATTTTTTTTAATTCGGCTTTCCTTATGTATCCTAATGTATACCTAAATTCCGGGGATTACAAGTAAAAAAAAATTATTATTTTTTTACATTCGACCATGCCCCTTGATTTCGTAAGAAAAAATTCGTGTTATTAAATCTTAATGAAGAATTTTTAATGAAATCATGTAAAATTTTTCATCAACTTTGTTTGACATTGTAAAATTACTAATAAAACTTTAAGCATGGAAATTAAAAAATAGAAAATACGCAAAATTTATGCTAGACTATTTTTGAATAATTGAGAGATTATATTTATGAAACAATTTTATGAAACCAACACTGTCACATATAACCTTATGTCTTTTACAGGGTTCAAATCAATTTACATATTTTCATTGCTGCTGGAAAGTCCTAAATCTTATCACGAACTGCAAGAGTGCCTTTTAAATCATGAGTATTTACGTGAAAAAGTTTCAGTGGATACACTGAGAATTTATCTGAACTCACTAAGGCATATCGGCTGTAATGTAAAAAGACGTACAGTAAATGGAGTTGCCAAATACTATATTGAATCTCATACGTTTAATTTAAAGTTCAATGATAAACAAATAGACAGCCTTATAAAAGTTTATAAAGTAATTTCAAGATCAATTGAAGTAGACGATCTTATTTCACTTCAACAATTTTTCCACAAAATCTCAGAATACATTGATAATGAAGTTTTAATTGAAAAACTACAAGAGATTTCCCCTTTGCATAATATTGATAAAAAACTCCTTGATGATTTGATAAAATATGCAGAAAACAACAATGAAATAGTTATTTATTATCATTCCGATAATACCGGAGACAAATATATTACATTACTGGTTGATAAACTTGCTATAAATGACGGAAAACTTTATGTATATGGCGTCAACTCAGAATACCAGAATTATGGCAGTTTTTTGGTATCAAAAATTTTAAAAATAACCGGAGTTAATCTCAAAAACCAAACTCTTACAGTACCACCAATTGTTGTAAGATATGAATACAGAAAAGAAAAAGGAGAAAATTTTGAACCGCTTAACTACGAAAAAATCGTAGAAACAAAAGGAGATAAATTACTTGTCGAAATGACATCTAAAAATAAATTTGAAATGATGCAAAGAATTATGTATCATTCGAATAAATGCAAAGTCCTTTATCCTGAGGATTTCAAAATTTATATCACAAACAATCTTAAAAAAATGAAAGAAGGTTATCTTGAAAAATACTAAAAAATTAAATGCAGGATGCATAAAAATTTTTCAACTTCTCAGTTTGTTATATGAAGATAAAGCCGACTATAACGCAGTAATAGAAATATTTAAAGATGATCTTAACGAAACAACATCAACAAACAATGTTCAAGTTATATTAAATAAATACATGAATACTTTGAAAGTATTCGGAATAAAAGTTGTTAAACAAAATAATCAATTTAAACTTTTGAGCAGTTTATACTCAATGCATTTTACGATGGATGACCTTAAATCAATAAGTATTTTGACAAACTCTATACAGAATTTCCCTGATAAGGATTTAACAGAAGAGGTTCAACATTTTCTGAAACAAATAGAACTTCGAATGAATAATGAAGATAAAAATACACTGAATAATATCCAAAAAAATATTAATTACGATTTTTCTTTCTACTATTCAGACTTGAAACAACAAATCGAACAATGCAAACAATTATGTAAAGAAAACACAATGATAAACATCTTATATTTCAAAAACGGAGAGGAAATTCAGTGCAAATGCACCCCAAAAGAAGTTTTATATGATGCAAAAAATGCATACCTAAAAGTATATAATGCATCAAAAAGACAAAACCTTGAAATCCCGTTAAACACTATTTGTTCTATAGCAAAACTGCCTCAACTTGCAAATCCGATTGAAGTAACAACAACGGTTGTGTACAAATTAAAAAACAGATTAGCAAAAACATATAAACTCAAAGATAATGAATACTTATACGGAACAGACGAATTAGGACATAAAACAATAATCAATAAAGATGAACCATTTGACAAACTGTTAAAAAGGTTAATGCGATACAGCTACGAATGCGAAATCATTTCACCAAAACCACTGCGGGAAGAGATGATTAAAACAATAAATGAAACCCTTAACCAGTATAATATCAAAGACGATTTTGACAAAGACTAAATAAAATGCTGCCTACAAACTACTTTTTCTCTTTTCTTTCACGAACCGAAATCCTGATAGGCGTACCAACAAATCCGAATGCTTCCCTCAATTTATTTTCAAGATAACGTTTGTAACTATCTTTTAACAGCTCTTCATTATTTACAAAAAGTACAAATGTCGGCGGCTGTATTTTTGCTTGAGTTACATAATAAATTTTAACCCTTTTGCCTTTAAAACTTGTAGGCGGGTTAAGAGCATAAGCTTCGTTTATAACTTTATTAAGAAGACCGGTAGAAACACGTTTGATACACTGTTCGTATACTTCAATGCTCTTATCAAAAATCTGCCCCAAACGCTGTTTTGTAACAGCACTAATAAAAATTTTCGGAGCAAAACTTAAAAACGGAATATCAACAGCTAATTCTTTTTCAAATTTGTTAATTGTATTTGCCTTTTTTTCTTCAACTAAATCCCACTTGTTAATAGCAACAATTAAACCTTTTCCGGCTTCTGTAATAATAGAAGATATTTTTTTGTCTTGATCTGAGATACCTTCTTTAGCATCAATAACCAAAAGTGCAACATCACATTCTCGAATTGAACGTATTGCCCTATCTACAGCAAACTTTTCAACACCATAATCAACTTTGGATTTTTTCCTGATACCTGCAGTATCCACAATGACAAATTCTTTATCTTTATATGTGATATAACTGTCAATACTATCACGAGTCGTACCTGATACATCAGAAACAATAACTCTATCAGTATTTAAAAGAGCATTTACAATAGAAGATTTCCCGGCATTAGGACGACCTACAATTGCAATTTTAATTCTATCATCTTTTTCGTCTTCCTCAATTTCTTCAAAATCTTCTGTTACAATCTCCAACAAATCACCCACTCCGCCGGAACCATGAAGTGCAGAAATCCCGATAGGATCACCTAAAGCAAGAGCATAAAAATCACTTGTCATCATTAGAGATTCCGGATTATCACACTTGTTAACCGCAAGAAAAACAGGTTTACCCGATTGACGCAGAATATTTGCAATATCATAATCAATAGGAGTTATACCGTCTTGTCCGTCAACAACAAAAATAATTTTTTCAGCTTCTTCACAAGCCAGCTTAGCTTGATCAAATATAGAAACCATAATATCATCTCCGTTTCCCGGAATGATACCGCCTGTATCAATGACAGTAAAACGCTTATTAAGCCATTCGACATCAAAATAAATTCTGTCGCGTGTGACCCCCGGTAAATCATCAACAATAGAATGTCTTGCCCCCATGAGGCGATTGACAAAAGTTGATTTGCCTACATTTGGTCGTCCTACTACTGCTACTGTTGGTTTTCTTTTCATAAGATTATACTAACATGAAAAACTTTTAATTAGAACAAACCCGAATATCAAATTTACAAAACAGTTCAATATCTAAAAACAAAAATTAAAGGTTTTCCCGGATAATAAAAACTCCACCAGTTATTACAATTTAGCAAGGAGTTTTGAGGCAGGGTTATAGTTCGGTAAAAGACTCAAACATGTTGTTAGTGACTTTTTACACTGCTCTACGTTATTTTGCTCATAATAAATGTATGCCAAAAGATAATGCAATTCCGGATCCTGATAAAATTTATCCTGTGCGCGTCTCAAAAAAAACATAGCAGCAGATATTAAATTATTTGCCCAGAAAACACGTCCGATAAATTTGTAACACTCAGGGTTGTAATACGCCAAAAAATCAGCGTAGCGTATTATTTTCTCAATATACTTTTCTTTGCAGTATAAAATCAAAATATTTAAATCAATTTCCAAAAAATTTCTTATTTCAAAATATGTAGGATAAGTTTTTATATCATCGTTTATCATTTGCAAAAGCAAAAGCCCCCAAACAGCCCGGATATCATAATCCTTTTCCATTTGAAAGAGTACTTGTGCTTTTTCTAACTTATCTAAAACTATACAGCAGTAACCGGCTTCAACATAGCGGTGATGCTCTTCAAAATATGACCTGCAACCTTTTATTCTCCCTGATAGAAAATCATTTTTTACATTTTCATATTCCGGCATAAGCACTACCAAAATGATTACAAGTTAATATCACCCATAAGAGATTTCATCATCATAGCCTGAATTACTTCGGGAGACATATTTTGTACATTATTTTCATTCATGTATGGAAGTAAATCTGCCATACTATCCGAATTTGAAACACTTTGTTTACTATCAGTATTACCAAGCAAAATTCTCAACTCGTCAAATTCTTGTCTTTGTTTAACAAATTCAGGGTCATTCATTACGCTTTCAAATTCTTTAGATACAGGCTCATATGCAAGTTTTATCATACCCGAATCAGAATTTATATCATCAAACTTCTTAATATCTTGAAGATTATTATATTCTTTTTCTTCTGACTCTTTACCGGTGTTAATTGTACTTTGAATTTTCTTCAATTGAAGTTGTTTATATTCCTGGTTCAACTCAGGAGATAAACCATTGCCATATGGTGCATTAATAAATTTATCAAGTTTGTCATCCTGCTGACCAAACGGAAGTACAAGTTTTTTCTCTTTATCATCTTTATTTGAAGAATTTTGCTTATCATCCTCTTCAACTTGCGGTGATAGCTTTTCCTTAAGTTTTGCAATATTCCTGTTAACCAGCGTTTCAGGATCAACAGGAGTAAGTGCTGTATCAACAATATTTGCATAAGGGTAAACTAATTCAGGTACATTCACATCCGGATAACATTTTTCATTATCATTACCCATTATACAATTACGCCCGTTTGTTGCATATTTAACAATCATAGGATTATCATTAAGTTCAATAACTTTTTCATATGCACGAATTGCATTCTCTTTATCGCTCACTTTTGTATAACACATTGCAAGATAATAAAAACCTAATGTATCATTAGGATTTTGTCTTACGTAAGCTGTACATTCCTGAAGACATCCGGCAAAATCACTCTTACGATATTTTTCTATAATACTTTCAAATGACGGTTCCGGATAATACACCGGCCCCATTTTCCATGCTGGAGTTGAATTCGGATTAGAGTAAACATTTCTTGAAGATTCTCTCAAGGTTTCATTACGACTTTTTTCTGCACCTACCACATCTACACCGCTCAATTCCGAAGATGTAGACGAACTTGTTAAAGAAGATGGAGACGCCGGTAAATTATTGCTTGCATCAGAAATATCAGGGTGAGTATCTCTGTACAAATCATAACTCTGCAAAGGATTTGTAAACCCGTAAGCCACTGATGATACTGTATTTAATACCATAACTGCCGCTAATAATCCGCCGATTTTCTTCTTCATTATTCTGTCCTCTTAGTATTTCCTTTTTAATAAAAATATCTTCTTTGTCAAATTTATTATATGACATTATAAATTCTGCGTCATAATACAAACGGATGATATTATTAAATTTTATTTGCGAATTTACACCCGCAATAATTTTGTCGATACAGATTCAAAGATTTTGAAATATTATTTGTCTTTAAAAATCCATCCTGTTTTCTAAAGTTCGTACTAAGATATTTTAACCCGAATTCTTTTGCAATTTCTTCCCCTATTTGTGTTAGTTTTTCATAGTCCTTATGAGGACTTATTATCATAGATGTTGTGAATTCCCCGATTCCCAGCTCTCTTGCCAAAATTGCAGCCGCACGAAGCCTAAGCTCAAAACATTTGTCACACCTCAAGCCTTTTTCCGGCTCATTTTCAAATCCTTTTACATAATCATAATATTTATCCGGTTCATATTCACCAATAACAAGCTTGCAGGCGAAATGTTCACACAAAATTTTTTCTGCTTCCAGGCGTTTTTTATACTCTTGTTCGGGATATATATTAGGATTGTAAAAATACACAACAACAGAATATCCCATATCCTGCAGCAAAGATATGGGATAACCTGAACAAATACCGCAACAAGCGTGCAGTAATATTTTTTTAGAAAAACTTGTGTTTTGGTTTTCCGCCATTTTCTATAACCATTTCTTTTAGTGCAGGATAACCGCCTTTTGGAATACCCATTTCAAATTTGTCACCAAGCTTCATTGTTGGTGTTCCAACTTGCTTATTAGCAACAGCATAGTTAATGTCTTTTTGAATAATAGCATTAACTTCATCACTATGAGCATCCTTCTTAAGTTTTTCCATATCAAGCTCAAATCCTGATTCATTTAGTAATGTAATAATTTCATCTTCTGTTGCAGGCTTCTTCTCAAAGAACAACGAATTAACTTCCCAGAATTTACCCTGTTTATAAGCTGCTTCCGCATATTTTGCCATAGTACAAGAACCATGATGAAATTCTTGATCTAAATACTTGTTGCAAGCTGTATCCAAAGGCATACTATGATGTTCGATTCTTACATTTTCGAAATCTTTTGCCAGTTTATGAAGCATAATATTAAATACAGAACACATAGGACACATATAATCGGAATAAATTTCCAAAACAACTGCATCTTTAGCCTCAGAACCTAATACATTACCTTTTATCGCATATTGATTATTTGTTGATTTTGTAAATTCACCATATTCTCTTTTAAATTTAAGCGCCGGTGAGAATTTTGCACTGGTAAATGTCCAGCCTAGAAAAGAAAATGCACAAAGCATAACGATAATAAACGCAACTCTATAAGGTATCGGTTTTAGAGCATCTACAAAATCTTTCCAACTTTGTTTAACAGCTCCGATAAAACCTCCTTCAATTCCGCGAACAGCAATAAGAGCAATTCCCAAATCCAAGACATATGTTACTGCACACATTACACAAATTTTCTTTATTCCAAATAAACTTATGCAAAGTAGAATCATTGATATAACAAATGCAATCATACCCAATGACGCGATATAATGAAATTTATTCTTAAACACTTCCAAAAATTTTAAAAACGGGATTTTCTTAAGTTTATCAACAGATAAAAGCATCAAGATAAATGAGTATAAAAACAATCCCCAATATGCAAGAGGCACCCCAAAAAATTGGGATTCAGTTGTTCTTGCCACACCATCACAGTCAATAACATCACTTACCGAACAAAAACTTGGTAATGCGTATCTGTTAAAGTTTGCCTGGTAATAAATAATTGCTAAATCAATTGTAACAATCAATGCCACAAAGACAAACATACTGATTAAAACCGTTTTCTTCAATTCTAATTTATTATCGTCCATAATCTCTCCTTTTCTTCTTTATTAACTATATAATACCTTTGAGTAAAAAATTAATCAACTAACTTAATATCTATAAACCTTGAAGAAAAAAGATATTAATGATAAAATATAGTGACTCAAAGGGCTAATTATGAGAAGAAAATTCTTAACACAATTTTTAAATAAAATTTCACGCTTTCCAAGCTGGATAAAAGAAATAATCTATATCAAATTATCTGAAGAAGTTGATGTAGAAAATCAATTAGCATACACTTTTGCGACATACAGACCTGTTTTGACATACAAAGGCAGATGTGAACTTGATTTCAAAAAATCAGGTTTTGATACAAACATATATAATATTTTAGATGCTTGTGACAATGATTATAGCATATCTGACATAACGTTAAATACTTACCTTTCAATGGAAGAGGTTGCCGGATATTTTTTATTTTGCGTGGATGAAGGATATTTAGAATTACCTGACAATTCGCAAATACTAAACATTGCAGGATTTCTTGCCGGAAAATACAGAACAGGTGAATATTTTGTTAAAGACGGTGTTATTTCAGAAACCCAACTTAATACAGCAGTTAAAAATTACCAAACAAACAGCCAAAACAAAAAATTCGGTCAAGCACTAATTGACCTTGGGCTTATTACAAAAAAACAACTTGATACTATCTTGAAAATTAAAGAAGAAGCAAAGAAAAGATTTATACTTGATCATAATGAAGTTCCACAAATCAATCAAGAATATTCAAACAATGTTGATAAATATAAACAACAAATAGAAGACTTAAAAATTGAAAACAATCTTCTTAAAACAAAATTAGAACAGCTACTTACAATGGTGAAAAAAAATGATTAATAAAAATACTGAACCAGCAAAACTCATAACATACAATCGTGACGGATTAATTGAAAGAGAGCACTTTGGATATGTCGTAAGATGCAGTAAAGATCGGCTGATAGAAAAACTCGGAGATGATAAAAATTACCCGTTTTATATGCGCTCCTGTGCCAAACCGCTTCAAGCAGCGCTTATGATAGACTATGGACTTGACAAAAAATATGATTTGTCGGACAAAGAAATTGCCGTTTGCGCAGCCTCACATGCAGGCGAAAAAATACACATTGAAACAGTCCAAAAAATTCTGGAAAAATTTGAGATACCTGTATCGAAATTAAAATGCGGAAACCATTTGCCAGTTTCAAAAACTGCTCAGACTGAACTTATATTAAGCGGAAATGAAGCAACCGTCCTTCATAACAATTGCTCAGGAAAACACGCAATGATGCTCGGATTGTGTAAAATAAAAGATTGGGATATGGATAACTATGATAATCCAAATCATCCGCTGCAGAAAGAAATTAAAAGAAAAATATATGAGCTTTGTGAAGTGCATTCCGAATACCCTGTAACAAAAGACGGATGCGGGGTTCCCATACATTCAATGCCGCTTGAGCATATGATAAAAGGTTACTTAAATCTTTTCTGTAACCCTGAATATGAAAGAATTAAAAAAGCATTTTTAAATTTCCCGTATATTATAGGTGGAGAAAACAGAACTGACACCAAAATTATGGAAAACTCAACTCTTATTGCAAAAGTAGGTGCAAGCGGACTTTGTGCAGTTGTTAATACAGAAATTGAAGAAGGATTTATTGTAAAAATTTGTGATGCTGATATGACAGCACGTGAAATTGTGACAATAGATTTGATAAATAATCTTCATTGGGCGAATATAGAATTATCACATGATATAACAACTCACCTAAATGAAAAAATAGGAAGTATAATTACTCACTTGTAAAAAATTATATCTTTAATTGGAATGTGCTTCACTTTAGAGTAAAGTGAAGCACATTTGTTGAAAAATCAATATTTCATTATTTAACTATATCTCTTATTTCAGGACTTTCACTTACATATGTATTTAACTGCTTCAAAGCAGGCTTGTAAGCATTAATTGTGCTTGAACCGCCTAGACAGCCGCCGGTACAAGCCATAACTTCAATCAGATTACCAAATTCGCACTTACCGTTTTTGGCAAATTTTTTCAAATCTCTTATGGATTGTTTATTTAAGCCGTCTACGACGTATGCTGTCGCTTTTTCACCATCATCAAGCAAGGAGTTAACCGCACCGGCAACACCTCCTGTGTTCGCAAAATTCCTGCCTTGAGCAGACGATTCTGTTCTAAATTCAGATTCATCACATTCTGATAGTTGAACATTTAGGGCAATAAACCATGCCCCTAATTCTTCAAAATTTAAAACATAATCTATTTTAGGATTTTGCAAAGCTTCACGCCTTTTGGCAACACAAGGGCTAAAAAATACAGTAACGGCTTCCGGCATATCTTTTTTTACTAATTCAGCCGTGTAGTATGCCGGAGTTTTGGTTTCCGATCTAAAAGGTTTCAACTCCGGAACATGCTTATCTACAAGTTCGTTATATCCGGCACAACAAGATGTTGTCATAAAGCCTTCGCCTTTTTCCATTCTTTCTTTAAATTCGGCAGCTTCATTTTTTGTTGTAATATCAGCACCTTCAGCAACTTCTACAACATCAGAAAACCCGAGTGATAAAATTGCCTGTTTTAGTTGTTTTGGGGTGCAAGGCAACTGCCCCATAATAGCCGGAGCAATCATCGCAACAACTTTTTTACCCGCTTTTATCACTTTTAAGATGTCAATAATTTGACTCTTTTCATGCACAGCACCAAACGGACAAGCACTTACACACTTGCCACAAGAAATACATTTTTCAAAATCAATATGAGCATGCCCTTCTTCATCTTTAGCGATAGCACCAACAGGACAAGCATTTTCACACGGAACAATAATTTTTGCAATCGCCTGATAAGGACACACCTGTGCGCACATTCCACAATTTTTACATTTTTCGGGGTCAATAACAGATTTCCCATTTTCAACTTTTATTGCACCAAATCTGCAAGTTGCTTCACATGGTCTTGCAACACAACCCTGACAAAGATCTGTTACGTATATTCTTGATGGAACACAGCCTTTACACGCAGTTTGCAACACTGTCAACGGATTTTCTTCAGGTTGGGTCCTTTCTTTAGCTTTAGCTGCAAGCGTAGATAATAATTCACTATCCCGGGCATCCTCAATAGACAAACCCAATCCTGCAATTGCTCTATCACGCAAAATTGCTCTTTCTTTATGAATACAGCACCTATATGGAACCTCACTACCTTTCGGACGCATATCATAAGGAATTAATCTTGTATTTTCCTCAAAATTATCACTTAAGTACGCTTTTATAAGTCTTACAAGTATTTCTCGTTTCAAGTGAGATGTTTGTTTAGGGGTATTTATAGCCATGATATTTCCTCTATATTACTTTGCTAACTTTTTATCAATTGCACTAATAACTTTATCCACCGTTGCTTCTTTAATAACTTCGTTATCAACTTTTACATAAGGTGCTTTGGAAAATTCCCAGTCTGTTGAGCAAAGTCCCAGGCAAGGTACACCTGAAACATCAACTTTATCACCATATTTTTGGGGAACTAATTCAATTAATTCCTGTAGATTTGCAGAACCCATAACAAAACAAGTTGTTCCTAAACAAACTTTTACACTAATTTTTTCCATTTTCACCTTCCTTATACAGTATAATGATACCTATATATATTGTACACTAACTTTTTTAAAATACTTATCCTGCAGTACTGTTGTCATTTTTTTTATAATATTTTTCCTGATTTCAATTTCAACAGGTAACGCCGGATTATAGTGAGCCTGATTTAATTTTGCACCTACCATAAAATTTATGCAATCACTATCCAGTAAAAATTTTATCAGCTTTCCTGCCGCATTGTCAATATCTAACCTACCGGTTTCAAGACATTCTAAAGTTTCTGTCAGAGTTAAAATCCCCTCCGTAACTAAGTCTACTCCATCCATATATGAACAGCTTGGAAGTTTCCCGATACTAATTTCTTTATCCATTGTAATGGGAAGATTTAATTCTCTGGAGATAAGATTAGCCGTTGTCCCGCCGCATATCGCTTTTTTCCCCTGAAACTCCTGAAATAATCTTGCATATTCTGCATCTTTTTTTTGATTGAAAGGAGGCCCCGTAAAAATTAAAGAGGTTCTTGGTTCTCTAAAATATAGAACACAAACTGAAATATCATCTTTCGGGAGTCTGTCTGTTTCAATATTTTTTGCCTGGCGGATAACATATGCACACAATTCAGAACTTGAAATCTCTGGTTCCTGATCAATTTTTGCAAGCAACAGATTTATCAAACCCTCACGTCTTAATCCCAGTTTTAATCTCCCATTACCCAAACCCGCCTGCGTAATACCATCAGAACAAAATATAAGTCTGTCACCCAGCTCCATATGAAGCTTGTACACCTTCATACATCTATTTTTAAAAGTTTTAGAAGGAATTGTATCATAAGGAGGCTGTATAACTTCATTATTTCTAATCCATATAAATTCGGGATTCCCCTCTTCCGCAATTCTTGCAAGTCCATCATCATTCACATCAATAACCGAAAACGTAGAATAACTGATTTTCCTAATTTTACAAACAGGCAAAGAGTTCATAACAATTTCCGCAGCTTTTTTGATAGGTATTTGTTCATTTTCAACAAATCGCAACAGCATAGTCGCAGTCATACAAGATAGTATATTCGCTTTGATTCCGCTGCCTAAGCCGTCTGATAAAACCGCAATTAATTTTGCCTCATCCGGATACCTTTTGGAAACAAAATAATCACCATAAGCATTTTGATTATATTTTTTCACCTGCTTACAGTCGATATCAATAAACATTATTAGCTATCTCCTTCATCAGTTTTATCATCATAATCATTTGCAATGGAATTTAATAGAGTTTCAGTTTCAACCATATGCTCACCCAGCAGACAGGCAATTTCCTGTACAATGGAAATATTTTTGGAAATAACTTCCTTTGCTTTTTCTGAAATTTTTTCTCTTGTTGTTTCAGTCTGTGTGACATCTGTTATAATTGCACCTACAATTTCGTTTGGTTCGATGGTAAATGCGTTGATATCATATAGCCTGTCTTTGACATTATAATGCTCTTTGTGCAAATCTTTGCCTGTTTTTAAAATGGTTCTGAATATGTCCGAAAATTCTACAATTCTATCAATAGCAGCACCGGTCATGCCGTCAGGTCTTGCTTTGAATATTTCATACATATCGCCTGTAAACATTTTCATAAAACTGTCATTTGCTTCCAGAATGTTCATATTATTATCAACCATAACAATAGCAGCAGGCATACATCTAAGCATAGCAGCAGCTTTTCTCATTGCAATTTTTCTCATATAAGAAACGCACATTGAAGGTTCTGCAACTCCGTCAAGTAGCGCAATTGCAAGTTCGCGGCAAGATGAATAACCGCATCCGCCGCAGTTTAATTCATCTTCAGATGAATGTTTTCCGATTTTTTTCATTGTTCGAGAAATCTCTTCTAATGAATATTTTGATTCCGGAACTGCTTGCGGCTCATATTTATAATTAACAACACACTGAGCTTGCTTCGGAATATCATCTCTGTAATCTATTTTTGACAAAATATCAGACATAATACTCAAACTTGCCTTCTTTGTAGAAATACAAGGCCCTGCAATACACCCACCGTCGCACGCAAGAGCTTCAACAAAAATCGGACGGCTTAGCTTATCAGGTTCCAAATTATCTAATGCCCTCTCAAACCCGGCAATTGTTGACACTGACAGGAGCTGAACTTCCGGTTTAACCCCAATTCTTTTTATTGTTTCATTCATACCGCCATCCAGCGGATATAATGCACCTTCATTTGCATTATAAGGAACAAAACTTAAATTACTGTCTACCTGAATTGATGATGTATCGGGAATTTGATCATTAATCCAAATTTTTAATTCTTCAAAAGTTAAGGCAATATCAATCAGTCCATCAGGAGCATCAGCTTCATTTTTTTTGCCAATACACGGACCAATAAATACAATAGCAATGTCATTCCCATATTTTTCTCTCAGCATTTTTGCGTGTGTTCTGGCAGGAGAAGCAATTGGAGTTATATATTGAGAAAATTCAGGCTTGTATAATCTCAAGTAGTTTACAATGACAGGACAAGCACTGGAAATCCATAAGCCGCTTTTTGTTTCATTCAGCATTTGCGCCGTCTTTATAGAAACTTCCTGTGCACCGAGAGCAGTTTCTGAAACTTCTTTAAACCCTAAATTTTTTAAAATAGCAATCATTTTTTGAGGGGAGCGCTCAAATACTCCGTTCCAAGACGGAGCTAAAGATACATATACATCCTTTCCGCTTATCATAAGATTTTTTACCCGTTCCAAATCATTTCTTA
This sequence comes from uncultured bacterium, assembly GCA_902489575.1. GTDB lineage: Bacteria > Cyanobacteriota > Vampirovibrionia > Gastranaerophilales > Gastranaerophilaceae > Zag111. The sequence continues at coordinate 10,537 of CABUAQ010000014.1, read as the reverse complement.
CACATTTTGCATTTGTCGGGCAAGCCTTAACACAATTTCCACAAGAAATACATTTCTCGGGAATAACGGATGCATGGTTATTTTCAATTTTGATTGCTTTTACCGGACATTCCCGTACGCACCTGTAACAATCATGACACTCATTAATTAGCGTATATACCGGATTTTGATTATTCATATCTAACCCCTAAATTTTTAATTTACGACAAATTTTTTAATATATTTTCTAGTTTCCCGGGATTAAGTTCAGTGTACAAAACATCATCTATATATATATTTGGACCGACACTGCATTTTTCTTTGCATAACTCACCGGATAACTCTAATTCAGCATCTAAATTATTTTCTTTAATATAATTTTCTATAAAGTTTAAATTCTCAACATTTCCACGGGCAAAACAGGCACTGCCCATACAAACTTTTATATTATGTTTCATTACTTCCTCACTTTTACTATATAGATAATTCTAATATATTCGAAATAATATGGCAAGTTTAAAAATAAAAGCTTAAAGAAGTAAATTATCGTAAACATATTTGGCAGGAACAATTCTTTTGTGCTATAATGTTACTATATTTCAGTAGATTAGGGAGAAGTATATGTCAGAAAACGTACAAGACATGATAAATGATAAAGGAATGGACGCACTTAAAGAAGTTGAAAAAGTTCAAATTAATGAACAGGTTGAAGCAATTGAAACCCGTACATCAGCAGAATACAGTGCTGATAATATCAGAGTTTTAGAAGGGTTGGAAGCTGTTAGAATAAGACCGGGGATGTATATTGGCTCAACTTCTCAAAGAGGTTTGCACCACTGTATTTATGAAATCGTCGATAACTCAATTGATGAATCTTTAGCAGGTTTTTGTACAGATATTTATGTAACTATTCACAAGGATAACAGTATTACGGTAGAAGATAACGGTCGTGGTATTCCTGTAGATATCAAACCTGACAGCGGTAAATCCGCACTTGAAATTGTTCACACAGTATTGCACGCAGGCGGAAAATTTGGCGATGGCGGATATAAAGTTTCCGGCGGACTTCACGGCGTTGGAGCGTCTGTTGTAAACGCTTTATCCGAAAAATATATCGTTGAAGTTTCGCGTCAAGGATTTGTTTGGCGTCAAGAATATATGAGAGGCGAGCCGATGGCTCCTGTTGAAAAGGGCGAAGCAACTGATAAAACGGGAACTAAAACAACATGGTGGCCGGATCCTGAAATCTTTACCGAAACAACTGAAATTGATTGCGATGTTATCGCTAACAGATTGCGAGAAATGGCATTTTTGAACAAAGGATTGAAAATAATTTTCTCACGCCACGATTCTGAAGAAGTTGAAACTTTCCACTACGAAGGCGGTATCGGAAGCTATGTTGAATTCTTAAACAAGAATAAAAACGTATTACATGAAAAACCTATCTATATTGATAAAGTTGTCGGCGCATTGCAGGTTGAAGTTGCTATGCAGTATACCGAATCTTACGCAGAAAGCGTTTTATCTTTTGCAAACAACATTAATACCCATTCAGGCGGAACTCACCTGACAGGTTTTAGAAACTCTATCACACGTGTTCTTAATGATTACGCAAGAAAAAATAATATTTTAAAAGATTCTGACCAAAACCTTTCAGGGGAAGATGTTCGTGAAGGTTTGACTGCAATTGTATCTGTTAAAATTCCTAACCCTGAATTTGAAGGGCAGACAAAAGAAAAGCTTGGTTCTCAAGAAGCGATGGGGGCTGTTCAAGATGCGGTAAAAGATAAATTACAAGAATGGCTTGAATTTAACCCAAAAATAGCAAAAACTATTATTGAAAAAACACTTCAGGCTCAACGTGCAAGAGAAGCCGCAAGAAAAGCAAGAGAATTGACAAGAAGAAAAACCGTTCTTGAAAATTCTACTCTGCCAGGTAAACTTGCAGACTGTTCAAATCGAGAACCGGAAAAATGTGAAATTTTCCTTGTTGAGGGTGATTCTGCCGGTGGTTCTGCTAAACAAGGCAGAAACCGTATGTTCCAGGCTATTTTGCCGTTAAGAGGTAAAATTCTTAACGTTGAAAAAGCAAGACTTGACAGAATTTACGGTAACAACGAAATTCAATCTATGGTTCAGGCCTTTGGAATTAAAATCAGCAGAAATGAGGAAGAAGTTGAGATTGATAAACTTAGATATCACAAAATTATTATCATGACAGATGCTGATGTCGACGGTGCTCACATTAGAACATTAATGTTAACATTCTTTTTCCGTTATGCAAGACCGCTAATCGAAAAAGGCTATGTTTACATTGCTCAACCGCCTTTATTCAAGGTCACTCAGGGTAAAACTTCAGAATACTTGTTTAATGAACACGTATTAGATAAGATGCTTAAAGAACGAGGAATTAAAAACTTAAGTCTTTCTGATAAGAGCAAGAAAAATGTTAAAACAGGGGATGAACTACTTGACTTAATTAAAAATATGTCAGAGTTCTATCGTTCATATAACAACCCTATCCTAAATTTATTCCCTGCAGTATTTTTAAGGGGGCTTGTTCGTTCAAATATAAATCTTGAAGACTTTGATAATCAAGCTAAAATGAATGAAGTGTGTGAATATTTAAATCACTACTTATTAGATCACGCAAAAAATTATAACATTCAGGAAGCAGAAAATTACAAAGTTGAAGTTAAATATAACCCTGAAAACGCAAAATACTCATTTATTTTACATTTAAATGAAGAAGAACACGTTATACTTAACCAAAACATTATTAAAAGTTCTGAATATAAAAAACTTAGAGCATCATATCCGCTTATTCGAGATTTCTTAATTGAAGAATCTGACGGGCTTCTGTTAGAAACTGATACCGAAAAATACGAAATCGACTCATTTGAGAGATTACAAAAAATCATTGATGACAGAGGTCAAAAAGGATTACAAATTCAACGTTTCAAAGGATTAGGGGAAATGATGCCGCAGCAGCTTTGGGAAACAACAATGGATCCTGCAACAAGAACATTATTAAAAGTTAATGTTGAAGATGCAATGTTATGTGACCAGTTGTTTGACGTGTTGATGGGTGATAAAGTTGAACCAAGACGTGACTTTATCGAAACCAATGCTGTTTATGCAACAAATATTGATACATAGAGGGTTGAAATAATGGAAAAAATTTTGCTGACAGGGCTGGTGCTTATTCCTGGGATAGCTCTTGCTGTCCAGAATGTGAAACCCGGATTTTATTCCTGTAATTATTATTACCAAGGTGATAAAGTCTGTATGATTGAGCTTAAACAAGACAAACACTATAGTAGTAGATCCTAAATGTTCATTTCTTACACCACAAATAGCAGCACAACTGCTGCAAAACGAAAAATGCAGTATACAGACCTTTATGTCCTGCTATGTTTGTACATTTCCTAATGAGACCTGCGATATTGCTTTAGATAAAATAACAACCCTGTCAAAAATATAGTTTTCTGGGATCCGTATAGTGGTAAAAGCTACCGCGCAGATACTTCAAAAGTACTCTCTTGAAAGCTAAAAGCGGTCAATGCAAAAAAGTTGAATGTGATTAGTTAAATTAACCTCTTATCATTTGTTGAAGTGTCCCGTCTTGAAATACTATGTTGTTTGACGAAATACTGGGAATAGTTGTTTGCGATGATACCTGGACACTATCCTGGACTTTTAGTGCAGGTTGGGAATTTCTAGGTGCAACTTCATAAGATTTGATTGAACGTTTACCTGTTAATCTTTGCATAAAGTTATAATATTTTTTAGTAAAGCCTGTTGAATTATTTTGTTTAGTTTCTATCTCAATAAGCTCATCTCTTGTGTGAGCTTTTAAAGGTGTACCAACAGAAGATCTTGTAAGCATTTCACCTAATGTTGTATTTGTCAGGGTAATCCAGCTCATTCCAAGTAATGAGGAATTATATTGATTTCTAAATGTTGAGTTAAACAAATCAATCAATAATGTTTGATAGAACAACCTTGAACCTTCTTGAACAAATCTTTCTTTAAACTTGGTATTAGCACCATCTTTATCGTTACCGTTTGATTTTAACATAACCATATTGTAGTTGTCTGTCATTAAGAACCAAATAGTCGCAATAGATGCTGCTGTTTTTGCAAGATTTGACAATTCTGCATTTGACACACTGGACAGCGAATCTACATTAAATGCTTTTAAAAGATTAATTTGAATATAATCCTGAAACTGTTCTTTTGATATACCTTTTTTACTCAAAGCTTCTGCCTGCTTACAGATTTTATCAAAACTGTTTGCAAGAGCTTCAATATCTTTAACAGATTTAGGCGGTTTAGACTTCCTGAATACACTCATAAGTTTCTCATCAACCATCCAATATGGAAGTGTAACCGTATTCCACATAAATTTGAACGGCGCAATAACAAAATCTACAAGAGGTTTAACTGTTTTATCCTTAGAACCGAGATCAATAATTGATTTACCGTCACTAGTTTTCAATGCAGTTCTACCAACTTGTTCATACTGATTAGCAAGTTTTTCAAACCCGTTTTCTCTAAGAGTACTCACCACTTTATTAAATTTATTTTCATCAACAGTATACTTTTCCGAAGTCAAAGATTTATATAAATCTTTGAAAGGTTTGTATACAACTTTTTCTTCAAATATTTTAACTGCTTCATCTAAATTAAGATCTTTTATACCTAATTTAGTAAATTTTTCAGGATTATTAACTTGCATATTTTTAAAATAATTTAATGCAGCATTCTTAACAGCCGGAATATTTTTAAATCCTTTTATCGCATAGCCTGTACCAAGAACAATAGCGGAAGCCTTTATAACCGTATCAAATGAAAGTAACGGTTTGTGCTGCTCTTTATGTTTGGACTGAACATCACCAGATAATGTTTTATCTTCTTCAGCCTTGAATGTAACAGGTTTAATCTTAGCTTCAGGAGCATTTTTACGTTCATTTTCTTTTCTTGCTTCTTCTGGAGTGAGCCTTGTAATATGTTTCCCGTTAGACAAACGTGAGAACATTTCTGTTACAAGAACCGTGATACCTGTTGTAAGAACAATGCCGCCTTTCGATTTATTAATAAATTTCTGAAAAGCTCCCATTGTAATCAATGTCAGATAACCGCTTGTTAAAATTCTGCTAACTTCCTGTTTAAATCTAATTTTTCTTTCTTTTTCAGCTTCTTTAGAGTCATCATCCATCATTCTAGACAAGTTATATGCATCATTTGCCAAAAAGATTGCAGGCGGCAAACCCGAAACAAGTCTATTCAAGGCTCGTTCATGTTTTGTATCATAGTTGCCTGATTTCGGGTCAAACTGTTTCAATTCTGTTTGAAAAATTTTTGAACCCATTTTTTCATTAACATCTTTTGTAATTTTTGCAATTTCATCAGCAGATAAATCAGATACGCTCTTACCCTGAGATTTTGCAAACGATTCTAAAGCACCGCTAAGCTTCATATCTCTAAATGTAATTAAACCTGTAAGTGAGTTAATTTTTGCATCGATTTTGGATCGTTGCCTGATATTCTTGAAAAGGGGCCGTTCTAAAGTTCTGGCTGCCCAGTTCTTCAATCCCGGAATTTTTCCAAGAAGTTCTACTGCACCATTAAGCATATCACCGGGTAATATCTTAAACGGATATAATGCACCTTCCAATGCAAGGTGAGGAATTGTTTTTTTGTTAATTGTAATCTTATCCCCGCTTACACTAATCAGTTTTTTAGTTTCGTCAGCGTGTTTTACGGTAATATCCTCAAGAAGCTCTCTGCCCATTTTACCAACATACTGATCCGCAAACTCCAAAAACTCTTTTACGCTATATGTTTTTTCTAACGGTTTATATAAACCTAAAGAAAGACCTTTAAAACTTAAATCTGAAGGATTTGTTTTTAAAGGTCTCTTAATATCTTGATTATTATATTGTGAATAGAATTTTGAGATGTAATTAGGAGTCTCAACTTTTGGAGACATGTACTCCTGCTTCAATCGTTGCTTATTTATTCGAAAATTTGTTGCACTACTTACTAACATTTCACACATCCGTTTTTATGTATTTTCATCCATACTAAAACAAAACGCAAGTAATTTTTGCTAAAATTTTACGTAATTTAACAATTGATTTACTCAGTATATACCATATAAAGAATAGTCCTTTTTAACTATTTTACAAGTGCGAAACTTTAGTGTATAATTGAGATTGAGAGAAGTTTTATATGCTAAAAAAAGAAAACAAAACAGAAGTAATAGTAGTTGGAGCAGGTCCTGGCGGTATATCTTGCGCAATAACTCTTGCAAGAGCGGGGAAGCAGGTTGTTTTAATTGAAAGAGGACTGTTTGCCGGCAGTAAAAATGTCTTTGGGGGAGCAATTTATACAACAGCTACAAAGGAAATTTTTCCTAATTTTGAAGAAGAAGCCCCACTTGAAAGACGTAATATAGAACACAATTATAAAATTTTGGGAAAAACTGATTCAACATCGATTATATACAGGAAAAATGATAATGCCAGTTATTCTGTTATTCGCGGGAAATTTGACCGCTGGGCGGCAGAAGAAGCCCGCAAAGCAGGCGTTTATATTGTTGAAGAAACAGTTGTAAGAGAACTTATCAAAGAAAAAAATAAAGTTATCGGCGTAAAAACAGAACTGGAAGAATATTATGCTGATATTGTTGTGCTGGCAGACGGAGTAAACTCTCTTTTAGCAAAACAAACGGGGCTTAGAAAAGATATTGAAACAAAAGAAGTTGCACTGAGTGTCAAAGAAGTAATTAAACTTGATAAAAATATTATTAATCAACGATTCAACCTTAAAGATGATGAAGGTGCTGTTGTTGAAATTTTTGGTGGCCCAATGCTTGGCATGCTGGGACTTGGGTTTATGTATACCAACGCAGACTCCGTAACAATAGGACTCGGTATCACACTAAATGAACTTGTTGAAGCAAATTGTAGACCGTACGAGTTTTTAGAAGAACTTAAACAGCATCCTTCAATCGCACCGTTAATTGAGGGCGGAGAATTAAAGGAATATTCTGCTCACTTAATTCCGGAGGGAGGATTTAAAAAAATCCCAAAACTTTGTGATAACGGAGTAATGGTTGTCGGAGATGCAGCAATGCTTGTTAATAACTTACACTGGGAGGGGACAAACCTTGCTATGATAAGCGGCAAACTTGCAGGTGAAACGGCAATTAAAGCTTTAAATCTAAATGACTTCTCCGGGAAAACCCTTTCTTTGTATGAAAAGAAATTGAAAAATTCTTTTGTAATGAAAGATATGAAAACATACAAAAACTTGTTTGACATAATGCATGCCAGAAAAAAAGCATTCCTGTGTTATTACTTAAAAAAAATCAATGCATTTTTTGAAATGTTTACCTCAACTGACGGAATTCCTAAAAAAGAATCCTACCACAAGTTTATTAAAAGCATCTTCACAGATAGAAAAATCTTTGAACTATTTAAAGACTGCCTGGCAATTATCAAATTATTATGGAGTATTTTGTTATGAATATAGATAAAAAATTATACACCCTAAAATACTCTCCGGACTCATGCTCACACCTTAAACCGGATAATGAAAAATGCAAACTTTGCCAAAACAGAACTTGCACATATATTTGTCCGGCAGATGTATATGAGTGGAATGAGGAAACGCAATCCTTAATTGTCAATTATGAAAATTGTCTTGAATGTGGAGCATGCAGAATTGCATGCGAAAATAAAGCAATTGACTGGCAATACCCTAAGGGTACAAAAGGAGTAACTTTTAAACAGGGGTAAAAATAAATAAAAACAATTAAAACATTAAATCATAAAGGAGGCATAAAGTATGAAAGAAGAATATTCTAACCAATACAGACGCTGGTATGATAAAGATCCCGTACTATCAGAAGCGGTTAAAACTTTGGAAGAAACTGATGATCAAACACAAATCCGGGTTGCGCTAAACTTAATCAAAATTATTATTGAACATAATATTGAAGATGAAAAATTTGAAGCTGTTGATGACATAATTTCCGCAGTAGGTTCGGGATTAGATGATAACCGCCGCGGACGCTGGTATGATATTGATACAACACTTAGAACCGCAATGAATATGCTCCAAAATTGTCCGGCTGATACCCAGAAAGTTATCGCAAAAGAGATGGCAAAAATGGTTGTTGATGCAATAAAAAAAGATGACGATGATGAAGACGAATAAATATTTACGTATAATTTGTTTATAAACAAAAAGGGAATAAAGTTATTTATTCCCTTTTGCTCTATTATGTATTTTGCATAACATTTGACAATTGGTAATATCCGTTGCTCCGCCATTTGACCAGGCTGTAACATGGTCTGCATCCATCTCATTTATTTTCCATATACGTGTTTTATTATTATCATTACCTAAAGCACATAACGGGCAATTAGAAATTCCTTTTTCTTTTGCTTCTTGTGTTTGTTGTACATAGACTGTTTTTTTATCACGTTCTTCAAAAATACGTATTTCAAGCAGTTTGCTATTTTGACAATTTCCAAGGACGTATTCAAATATTCCTTTTTTATTTTTAACAAATTCATCAGCATAAAGTTCAGCTACTTTTGTATTTATTTCGGTTTTGCTATATGGATTTTTGTGATAAGTTTCGTACAAAATACCCCAATCAATATTTTTCATTTCTGAATGAACTTCTTCAAACAATCCGTCAATCCAATCAATAACTGAATTAAAATAAATTTTAAGTTCATTTATACTGTTATCATACCTGTGAATAGACATATAATCTTCAATATTACCTTTGCTTACCCAGGATAGAGCGCACTCCAAAAATTCTTGACGGTTTACCGCAGCTGAGATATAAGAACTCCATTTAGCAATATTAGCATTTTGTGAGTTACTGAATTCTTCTTTGGCTAAAGTAACAAATGGTCCTGAATATATAGCATTCAAAATTTCTTGTTTATTTAAAGGTACTCCGGCAATATTTATAGTTTTAAACCATTCTTTTATTTCACTTTCAGTCCCTTCACAGACATAAACTAACAATTTGGTATCAAGTATCTTTTGCTTTTTGTCTTCTGCAAGACCTCTGAAGTATTGCTGCATACCATTTTCAACAATAGCGAATCTGCTTGTAACAAAACGTCCTAAACTTGTAATACGCTGCTGCCCGTCTAACACTTCAAGTTGTCCGTCTTCGCGTCTGTTAAAATAAATCAAACCAATAGGATAACCCTTTAATACAGAATCAATAACGGCAACATCTTTTTTCCCGTCAGCATAGATATAGTTACGTTGATATTCAGGTTGAATGGTTAACTTTCCGTCCATTCCATATAAACCCTTCCCCTCAAGTTCGTTATAAACGAACCCCTCGCAAATATCCTTTACAGTCCATTGAGTCTGCAGTTCTGTTTTCATTAGTTACCTCGCTTTTTTATCAATATACGAAGATATATCTCTTTCCCATTGACTACAGGACGTCCATGAGGGGTATTGGGATATCTTATACCCGCATTTTCTTCTCCGGTGTTCATAATACCCAGTAAATCGAACTGTTCGGGGCAATATTTGTCCAAAAAACTTATGGGAACGCCCATTACACCATCATAATCACTTGGTATTGCATCAGTGAAAGGAACTTCTATAGCATTATAATTATCATATTTTAAGTAGCCGTGTTCTCTAATTTCTTTGTGCTTACTGTGTTTGATATTATCTGCCATCGTCATCAATTGCAGGGGCTGATGACGTTTGCCGTGTTCAATATTGGTAAACCATATCGATTGTGAACGCCCTTTTACTATACTGTCAACTATACGATATGAACTCCCTATTTTTCCACTGGCAACTAATCTTTCTGCACATGATTTTGGAATGTCAAATAACAAATCCACACTCATTGGTGTTTTTCCTACCCAAATTTTGTTTAATTTAATGAGAAAAAATACTTCTTTGTATGTTATAGCATTTTTGTTACCAATTATAATAAATTTTTTATCAGCTTCAATTATCCAGGCTAAAAACTCTCTGAACAGACTAAAAGGCGGGTTTGTGATGATAATATCTGCTTCATCACGTAAATTTTTAACTTCATCACTTCTGAAATCTCCGTCCCCTGCTAAATATTGCCATTCCAAATCATCTATGTCAATAACACCGTTTTGATTTGAATCATGATCAAGTGTAAAAATTTTTCCTCTTATTTTGTTTATATCCGGATCAAAATGTGGTGCTTGTTCTTCAAATAAAGATGCTTGATAAGGTATATTTACCTTTTTGCTTTCATAAGCGTAACTTGTACTAATAAGTTTTTTTAATCCAAAAGCTTCAAAATTTTGTGCAAAGAACTTGGTAAAATTTGACCATTCGGGATCATCACAAGGAAGTAAAATAGTTTTATCTCTAAAAACATCAGGGGTATAATCAATATAAGCCATTATCTCTTTTTCTATATCAGCCCATTGAGTATAAAATTCATCATTTTTAGCTTTTCTGGCAGCTTTCAAATTATCGTTAGCCATACAATCTTTCTCTACAACTATGT
>CABUAQ010000013.1 GCA_902489575.1 uncultured bacterium | reverse complement strand
TCTAAACATCTTTAACTATTACATTTATCTTTTTTATATTCTTCTATTGCAAGAATAGTACAGATAATCAAGCAAATAATTCCTGAAACTAACCAGAAATAAATCGCACCATCCCAGTTTTCTACCCCATTTTTGCCAAGTTTATCAACCAGAAAACCGGTACCTGTAGCTGATAAAAATGCACCTACATAACCAAATGTTCCGGTAAACCCTGTTGCGGCAGATGCTACTTTTTTAGAGCTTGATTCAACTGCACAAAGTCCGCCTATCATCATTTGCGGTCCATAAGTAAATGCCCCCAATAGACCAATAATAACATAATCCAATGCACTATTAGTATTAAACTTCAATGCAATAATACAAACAATTACACCTGCTAAATAAATTAAATTAACAGGAGCACGCTTCCCTTTAAACAATTTATCAGAAATCATGCCTGCACAAATTGTACCAACAATACCTACCAATGGTAATGATGCAATTTTATTTGTTGCTGATTCCAAGCTATAACCTTTAGCTTTACTCAAATACATAATCATCCAATCTTCTGCACCAAATCTGATGATATAAACAAAAATATAAGCTATAGCAAGCATCCAAATTGTCTTATTACAAAGAATATATTTTTTGAAAATTTGAACATAAGACATATCATCTTCAGCTTTTTTCTCTTCAGCAGATTGCTGTTTAACCGGTTCATCACGATATACTTCTACATCAGGAAGCCCGAGGGATTGAGGTCTATCTCTCAATCTATCATACAACCAGATTGCAGTAATTACTGCCAACGCACCCGGTACTAAAAATGCAGCTCTCCAGCCAAAATGTGCCGCAATATGACCGGCAATAATAAAACTTAAAAATGTACCTGTTTGGTGTGAGCAAGACCACAGTGACCACTTAGTACCACGTTCAGAATTTGAATACCAGTATGTTAAACTTTTTGCAACAGCAGGAAAACCTGCAGATTGGAACCAGCCGCTTACTCCCCATAAAAACGCCAATGTCCATAATAAAACCATCGCAGACATTTTTGTGCTTAAGCCTAATAAATGAACTGCATTTGGAGCAAGTGCAAACGCAATATTTGCTAAAGCAGTCATCAAAAGTGCCGTCGGAAGAAACTTTCTAACATCTGAACCGTCTGCCAAAACACCGTTTACAAATTTACCGATCCCGTAAGTTAAATAAAGAGAACTGCCCAATAAACCAAGTGCTGTTGCAGAATATCCAAATTCCTGCATAATTCCTGGCAAAGCTACTGCGATATTTTTCTTACATAAATAAAATACGGTGTAACCGATAAAACATGCGTAAAATATTCTCAAACGCCAATGTCCATACATAGATGCAACTTGTTGTTCATCTTGTATAGTCTCTTTAATAGGAGGCTCCTTATAAAATGCCCCTAATTTGTCAAACATAGTCTTTTCTCCTACTTATTATTCTTAATAACTTGAATATTCCTTGTTTCAGTCAACTCCAGCCTTGCATTTTTAATAATCTCTTTTTTCTCATCATCAAGACTTCTGCCATTTACCAACCTGTCAATAAAACCGGTATTTATTTTTACAGCTTTTTCAAGAGCGCCAATTTCTTCCAAAACAGGCTTTATTTGATTAAAATCATAACCAAAAGACTGTTTTGAGTTAAAAATCAACATATCACCCTCCTGAGAAGTAATAGGAGCACCACCCTGCTCAAAGTACAGCTTAAAAACAGATTTTAAATCCTGCATTTCTGATTGCAAAGTCGTAACAGTTTGCTGAATACGCAAAAATCTTTCGAAAAGATACTCCACATTATCCAGCTGTTTATTTTCCCAATCAAATTTCTGAAGGTACAGTTTTTTCAATTTAGGATAAGCTAACGCAAGCCCCATAGTATCGCCCATTGCACGGTGATGATCTTTTAATTCGACTTTAAATTTTTGAGTAAGAGCATTAAGTCCATGAGCATCAAGCTCAGGGTAAATTTCTTTGAACATTTGCTGAGTGTCAATTCGTTCATTCTGAATTTCATATCCGGCAACTCTTTTAGCAGCTTCATTAATAAATGAATAATCAAAAACAGCATTATGGGCAACAATCGGATAGTCACCAATAAATTCTAATATCTTTGGCATCACTTCTTCTTCTGAAGGAGCATCTTCGACCATCTCCTGAGTAATCCCATGGATAGCAATACTTGATTTTCTGATATGCTGATGCGGATTTATTAATGTTTGAAATTCATCCTTAATTTTTCCATTTTCCAGCCTCACTGCCGCAAATTCAACCATCTTCTCTCTGGTAAAATCCAAACCTGTTGTTTCAGTATCCAAAACTATCTCAATTATTTTTTTTCTTGCCATTTTTCCTATCCTAAAGAGTCTTCATATAGATGATAGCATAAAAATTTTTTCCATGATATCATTGTGAAGTGTACGTTAATATATGAGGGCTGTTATGGGAAATGTTTTAGATATAAATGATACTAGTTTTGAACAAGAAGTTATTACTTCGCAAATTCCTGTAGTTGTTGATTTCTGGGCAACTTGGTGCGGACCTTGCAGGAAATTGGGACCTGTTATCGAAGAAATAGCACAAAGTTATGAAGGAAAAGTAAAATTTGCTAAAGTTAATATTGAAGAATGTATTGATATTGCTAAAAAATACGCCATAAGCGGATTACCAAGCCTTCTTGTTTTTAAAGACGGAGAACCGGTTGAACGTATGGCAGGCTTAATGCCAAAATCAACAATTATCTCTAATATAGAAAAACACCTGTAAATTATTGATAATACTTGATGTAACATTTTGTTAATTTCCTTAAAGTTCTTTGATAAAAATGCCGACAATCTAGAGGTATAAATCAAAAGGACAAAGGTATAATGGCTTCAGAGTTCATATTCAAAGTTACAGAGGCAGAACGAAATGATCCCGGTTTTTCAACAAGCGGTATCACTCTTGATGCTGATTTATGCAAGAATTATAGCCAAACAGCGATTAAACGGGCAAAAGAACTAAAAGCAAAACATAAAGATAAATATAGTGATGAATATTATCTTAATTACGCAAAAAGTTTAGAGTTACAAGATAATATCGCAACACATCGAGAAATCTACAAAAACCTGGCATCCGGTTATGAGATACAAGATTCTGCCTGGGCAGGATATTCTTATGAAGAAATAATCGAAATGGAAAACAACGGTTATAAAATTCCCGATGAGGTACTGCAATGGGCACATGCACAACAGCAATCAGATGTAACTGCATATGTTATGATCAGGGAAGAAAGTACAGCCGAAGATGGGACTTCAACAGAAGAAATAACCGGAGACAGCACAATCGCAGGACTTGAAACAAAAACAAAAAAATATATTACACAATCTGAAGAAGCTTATACAAAAGCGGAAGAAAAATTTGCACAATATCAGGAAACTGCAAACAAAGCTGTAAAAATAAAAAGAGAAAAAGAAGATTCTTTCCAAAAATCAATGAAAGAAATTTCTGACATGACAGAAGAGTGGAAAGATCTAAACGAAAAAAAAGAAAACGGGACTTTATCATTTATTGAAAAAATGAAATATGATCGTTTAAGTAAAATTTTAAACAGTACTGACAGCGGAGTAATGAAAGAATTAGAGCTAAACAGTACAGAACTTGACAGTTTTCTGAGTTCAATGGAAACACTTAATACAGATGTAAATAAAAATCTTCAACTGGCACAAGAAACCATTCAAGCCGGAAAAGATTTAAGTAATTATTCTAAAAACTACTATCAGGAACAAACCCCTAACATTACCCAGGGGGTAGTTTATTCCGGTTCAGGTTTACTATCCGATGCTTTATACGGTGAAAAAGGTGATAATATTGCTAATATTGCAATTGAAAAAGGTAATGACCTGAATGAATTTTCAGGAGTAATTTCAGCAGAAATTTCAAGCGATGCCGCAGCTGATCTTGTACAATTTGCAAACACATATACAACTCTTGCCGCCCAAACAATAGAAAATTCTAAACAAACAGAAGAAAATAACCCAGATAATAATCAAAATGACAATTCCCAAGAAAATACCGAAAACACCAAGCAAAACAGCAACTACAGCGTAAATACACAATTCTCTTTCTCTAACGCTGCAGCAGCAACTGCTATAACAACAAAAGCCGCTTCCGAACTCTCCAGTCAACAATCAAAAACAAATGAAGCTCATAAAAGACTTAAAAAAGATTTAACAAGTGCACAAAAAGAAATCCAAGAACTTAATAAAGAAATTTCAAAAGCAGAAGAAAAAGACAAAGCAAACTTACAGCAAGGGGAAAACTTCTTAGCTGAACCGGAAACTTTGCAAATACAAAATTCAGTTAATGACACTGCTATTCTTACAGCAGCAACCTCACCAGACACAATAACAGGAGCTGCCGCACCAACTGAAAATCAAACAGAGCAAACATCAGCTTCACTAACATCTGTTAGCACCGAAAATTCAAGCAAAATCCAAGCAAAATTAGAAGAAATGCAACAACTTGACAAAACAGATAAACAAAATTCCGCAGGTGTATCAAAAAATATAGCTAAAAATCTTAAAGCAAATACAATATACAAAAAAGATGCCCAAACGCTAACAAATGAGAATACTGATTTAGCATCCAGAGCAAAAAATCTGGCAAAAGCAGCATCCGATACCCAAAACGTTGGCATAGGCACTGTTGCAATGAGTTACATTACAACAGCAATAGGCCAAGTAATGTTTACAAACGGACTTGCAATGATGACAAATCCATTCACCTATGCAACAGGGCTTACTTTATCTACTGCAGGCAAAGGTTTACTCTACAAAGGCTTAATGGAAAATATTTCCGGAGCAGCTGCAACCATTGCCGCTTCAGCAGGAATTGATAAAAGCAGCGAAGCTTCATCAAACGCTCAAGATGCTGATTCAACTTTAAAAGACTATAATTCAACAACAAAACAAAATGAACAAATAATAAAAGAAGTACAAAACCAAGCCGGTCAGCAAGAAGAAACAAACAACTTGCCAACAGACAAAAACGGACAAACCATGACTGCTGAAACCAATGAACAACCCCAAACTCAAGATTCACAAACAATTACAGAAACATCTTCAACAAATGCAGCAAATGAAAATTCTAACGAAACAATAGACCAAAATAAAAACCAAACAAATTCGGATTATTCAATTTCAACAGAATTTGGCACACCTAATGCAATTAAAGCGTCAAATACAGTTATACAAACAACCCAAGCATTAAACAATAACCAAGCTTCTGTTGAAAATGATAATACAACTGTTATTACGCAAGCGAAGAAAAGTGTTTCTTTGATAAAAAATATAGATAAAGAAGCTTCCCAAGCCAAAACCCAACAACAAACCATCCAGCAGCAGGCACAATCGTTAACCGCAGAATATACATCTGCCCAAAATGATTTGCAAACAGCGAACACCCAGGAAGCTGCAACATCAGCACAAGCACAAGCACAAGATATTGCATTGCAATATGACACAACTGTTAGCGAAGAAAATCAAGCATCAAATGTAATTAACAAAACACTTGCAAACAGTATGCAAGAATTTGTAAAATACAAAACAACTTCACAAACTCTAAATAAAAATATAGCATCACTGAACCGCTTGATAACAAACCAGCATGATATATCCGAAAAAACACTTGTTGTAGGTATTGGAACTACAGCACTGGGTGGACTTCATACAGCACAAGGATCAAGCCAAATTACATTTGGTACAGCTCTTATGACAAGTCCGTTTACTTTTCATGCCGGAGTTATACAAACAGTTTTAGGAAATATAAAACTTGCATCCGGTGTCAGTGAAGTTGCATCCGGAACTCTTGCAGCTGCAACTGCAACTGCCGGTTTGATTACTAATACAAGTTCAAGGTCTGTATCATCAGACGCTCAAACAACGGTTCAAGATGCAAATACTCAATACAAAGAAGGCGATAAAAAAATTCAAGATGCAACTAAAGACCTTGGGGATAATTCACAATCACTTGCCAATGAACAAGTTGAACCAAACACCCAAACCGGTGAAAAAAGCCAAGAAGAAATACAAGACAATGAACTAGAAACAGTACTAGAAGATGATACAATCATTGCAGCTTCAGCCTCAACAAACGCAAATATAAATAACACAACATCGACAGATGATAAAGAAGATAGAAAACTTTCAAGATTCAACATGGATAGCATAATTGAATCTAAAAAGAAGAAAAAGAAAGTTACTGCAATTCTTGCAGCGTCTGGTAATAAAGCTTAACACACGCAGGGATTGAGACAAATAAAGTTATTGGGTTATGCAACAGCAATATACTCAAAACTTTAACTAAATATTTTTGTCAAAACTTTCTTTCTGTCAGCTTTTGCTTGAATTTGCGCGTTTCTTATATTGATCTGTTTTTGAAACTCTTTAATTACATCATTTATTACATATTCATCTTTTTTATCAGCGCGCACTAAAAATCCTGCAGCTTTGTCATGCCCGCCGCCGTTATGAAATTGGGCAATCTTACGTACATTTATATGATTGCTTCTTGCACTTACATATAAATAATTATTTTCACTGGGAGTTATTAGCAAGGAAACCTCGACATCTTCAATATTTCGGAGATTAGCGGTATAAGTTCTTATTCTATTTTGTAGTTCATAACGCATATCCTCATCCTGCAAATTATCTATAGCCTTTTTAATATCCTCATCAAGATAAAGTGCAACTACATTCCCTTTAAACTTAACCTTCTCACGAACCATAGCCATTATCTGTAAGGCCTCTTTAGACAGTTTTGCATTCATTCTCCTTGAAACTTTCTCAGGGTTTAGCCCGTTTTTAACCAGAAGAACCGTATCATAAAACGGCATTGTATTTGTTGCATAGTTGAAATTTCCGGTATCACCAAGAATTCCGGTATAAACCGAATTGTTAAATCCCTGAGGAAGCTGAGAAGGCATTATTCCCAAAGGTTTTGTTAATTGCATAATAAGTTCTGATGCCGATGGGGAAGTACTATCCGTAAAATTAATATTAGCGTACAATAACCTCCTTTCCATATCGCTGTTCATATTATCCGGTAACTTATGGTGATCAATTTTAATAGTCCTTCCAGCCCTTTTGAAAACATTTCTGTAGTAGTCTTTATTCATCAAATTAGTATCCGAAGTGTCAACAGAGACAGCTAAATCATAAGGTTTTGGCGGAATTCTCAAATACTGTGGCTCTTTTTCAAGCTCAATAATATTCATCACATCATTATTTTGAAGATATCTGAACTTTTTCGGTACTCGCCCAAATATATACACATCGACAGGTTGACCGATTTTTTGATTAAGCAAATAAGCTGTTGCAAAACAGGCTCCAATTGAATCAGCATCAGGATTATTGTGTCCTGAGACCGCAATCCTTTTAATTGACGGATCTTCCACAACTTCTTTTATCAAATCTATTTGCTTCTTATTCTGATTTTTTCTCGGGGTCCAGCCGTAAAAACTAACTCTTGCCGGACATATTGCCAATATTTGCATTCTAAAAAATTCCTTGTACCTACATTATAAAACAATTAATAAAAAATTTTTGCTACCCGTTTACAAAAAGTATCAAAAAAAGAATACACCAAAGATATAATCTTCGGTGTATTCTTTAATTACTTCAAAATCTATTTAGATTTTTTAGCTGTTGGATAATAATCTCTTACAACACCTTCAAATGCATCGATATAAATTTGTTTCATATCTGACATAATCGGGTATGCAGGGTTTGCACCTGTACATTGATCGTCAAATGCCAATTCAACCATTTCATCTAACTTAGCATAGAATGCTTCTTCAGTTACACCAAAATCTTTGATTGAATTTGGTAAGTTAATAGCTTTCATCAACTTATCAATAGCTTCTAATAACAATGCAACTTTTTCATCATCATTCTTACCGCCCAGGCCTAATTCATCAGCAATTTGGCCATATTTAGCTTTTGCATTAGGGAATTTATATTGAGGGAATATTGCTTGTTTTTTAGGACAATCAACAGCGTTGTATTTAATTACCTGTCTGATTAACAATGCATTAGCAACACCGTGAGGTACATTGAACATAGCACCTAATTTGTGAGCCATAGAGTGGCATAATCCTAAGAATGAGTTAGCAAATGCCATACCTGCAATTGTAGCAGCATAGTGCATTTTTTCTCTTGCAATAGGATCATTAGCACCTTCATTGTATGATCTTTCCAAATATCTGAATACTAGCTTAGTAGCTTCTAATGCGTTTGAATTTGTAAAATTAGTAGCCATGCAAGATACATAAGCTTCAATAGAGTGAACTAAAGCATCAATACCGGATGCAGAAGTTAAACCTTTTGGCATACCATCAACAAAGTTAGGGTCAACAATCGCCATATTAGGTGTTAGGGCATAATCTGCAATAGCATATTTAACATGAGTTTCATCGTCTGTAATGATTGCAAACGGTGTAACTTCTGAACCTGTGCCAGATGTTGTAGGAATAGCAACCATTGTAGCCTTTTTACCTAAATCCGGAATAGAACAAATTCTTTTTCTGATATCCATAAATCTCATAGAGATATCTTCAAAGTTTGTTTCCGGTTGTTCATACATTAACCACATAATTTTGGCAGCATCCATTGGAGAACCGCCGCCTAATGAAATGATTACATCAGGTTCGTAAGGTCTAATCATTTCCATAGCCTGATTAATTGTAGATAATGTTGGATCCGGCTTAACATCGAAAAAGATTTGATAATCAATGCCGATTTCATCTAATACATTAGTAATATTATAAACAGCACCTGAATTGAACAAGAATCTGTCAGTTACAATAAAGGCACGTTTTTTACCTTGAAGTTCACGAAGCGCTAAATCAATAGCACCGCGTTTGAAGTAGATTTTTTGAGGAACCTTAAACCATAACATGTTTTCTCTCCTTTCAGCAACTGTTTTATAATTTAATAAGTTTTCAACCCCGATGTTACCGGAAACTGCATTTTTACCCCAAGAACCGCAGCCAAGTGAAAGTGATGGTTCTAATTTGAAGTTATACAAGTCACCAATACCGCCTTGTGCTGATGGAGAGTTTATTAACACACGGCAAGCAGGCATTTTTTCTGCAAATTTATCAACTCTTTCCTGATTACGTGTATCTGTGTAAAGGTCTGCAGAGTGACCGGCACCGCCTTTAGACACTAATTCATAAGTCATTTCAGTTGCTTCTTCGAAATCTTTTGCTCTGTACATAGTTAATACAGGGGATAATTTTTCTCTTGAGAACGGATCATCCCAATCAACTGAAGGTCTTTCAGCTAACAAAATTTTTGCAGTCTCAGGCACTTCGAAACCTGAAAGCTCTGCAATTCTGTGAGCACTTTGACCAACGATATCCGGATGTGCAGTACCACGTTTAGGATCAATAAACGGAAGATCAATCATTTTCTTTTCTTCAGCTTCATTGATTAAGTACGCACCTCTGTATATGAATTCTTTCTTAACTTCTTCATAAATTTTGTCAACAACAACAACAGATTGTTCAGAAGCACAAATCATACCATTGTCAAATGTTTTTGACATCATAATTGAAGAAACAGCCATTTTAATATCAGCAGTTTCATCAATAACAGCAGCAGCATTACCAGGACCAACACCTAAAGCCGGATTTCCTGAAGAATATGCAGCCTTAACCATGCCAGGGCCACCTGTTGCTAAAATACAAGCAATGTCAGGGTGTTTCATCAATTGGTTAGACAAGTCAATTGACGGAATATCAATCCAACCGATAATATCAGCAGGAGCACCGGCTTCAACAGCAGCTTCCAAAACTAACTTTGCAGCAGCAATTGTGCATTCTTTAGCTCTAGGGTGAGGTGAGAAGATAATTGCGTTTCTTGTTTTTAAAGCAATTAATGATTTAAAAATAGCAGTTGAAGTAGGGTTTGTTGTAGGAACAATACCTGCTATAACACCAAGAGGTTCTGCAACTACTTTGATACCATTTGTTTTATCTTCTTTTATAATACCGCAAGTCTTAGCATTTTTATGTTTGTTATAGATGTATTCTGATGCAAAGTGGTTCTTAATAATTTTATCTTCCAAAACCCCCATTCCTGTTTCTTCAACAGCCATCCTTGCAAGAGGAATTCGAGCTTTATCTGCAGCTGTAGCTGCCGCTTTGAAAATTTTATCAACTTGTTCTTGTGAAAAAGTTGCATAAATTTTCTGGGCTTTTTTAACTCTTTCAATTAAAAGTTCCAATTGTTCAGCAGTATCAACAAGGTTAGACTTAGTTAAAGCCTTTTCCAAGTTTTCAACAGTCTTTTTACTTTTTGTTGTCATATCTTTTCTCCTTTTTATAACATGGCATCGTACTATTGTAATTAATAATATGCTTTTGTCTAATTTGTGAATTTTATCACAATTACATTTTACTTTAAAATCAACGTAAAATCAAGTGTAATATTTACAATCTTTATAATTTCTTTATAAATTTTGTACAAAACTAACGCAACAAGAATTTGACTTAGCCCTGCAAAATCACAATAAACACACAGAACAAGCTTACATCAAGGGAAATACCTGACTGAGATATGCTCCAACTTATTCTTCGGCAAATGCAGCACCGTTATAAAAAAAAAGAGTCTCTTATGAGACTCGTTGGAATTAAGAATAGCTGGAAGTATGAAAAAGATTTTATATTATTAAACGTGAATCATACATTTATAACAATTAGCCACCTTGGCAATCCTTTCACTCAAATGGAGGATTAATAAAATATTAATTATTTCACCCTAAAGAATTAATCACTCTGATATACTGTGTCAAAACTCAACAATAAGTGCATTATTTACACTTTATGCTAAAACATTTTATATAACAGGCTTTGAGACATCTTTACAAAAGTTCACAATAGGGGTTGACAAAAAATATAATATAGTTTATAGTGAAAGTGTTAAATGAAGTGTTAATTAAACACTTAATAAACAAAGGAGGTTAATTATGTTAACAATCAATCCAGTAAATTTAAATACTAATAGAAAATATATCTCATTTGGCGAAGGCAATCTTAACAATTTGAATTCTAAAGTAGGTTTGATGTCTCTTGACAAAAAACCTAACTCTAAAATAAATTTTGAAAAAGACTTACACGAAACAAGAAAAGCCGATATGGTTCAATCAAACCCGATCAAAGCCATCGGTTACAATATTGCAAAGGCTTATAATATACTATGTACACCAAAGAGACGTACAACCCAAACCGAATCTAAATACATCCACTTGCCTTATATGGCTTAGTGGCATCAATGAAAGACTTAACTCTTTTCATTTACCCCAAATTAACTAAAGTAATTACACAAATTGCGGAGGTTAAATCTTAAAATTAATATTATCCTTTCTTTGATTATAAAGAAAGGATAAATTTTTATGAACGAAAAAATTAAAGAATTACGGATAAATACAAACCGTGCACAGGAATATTTTACAACGAGACTTGCGTACACACTAGGCCCTGTGGAACTGAAAAACTTTATGACAAAGGGCGGAGTAAAAGTCATTGATGTAAGGGCTGGCACAGATTACAATATAGCACATATCCCCGGGTCAATTTCAATCCCCGAAAAAGAAATTTATGAACACCTTGATAAATTATCTAAAAATGAGATAAGTATAGTATATTGTTATAATCAGCAATGTCACCTCGGTGAAAACGCCTGTCTCAAAATCGCACAATATGGATATCCGGTCATGCTTTTAGAAGGCGGCTTTGATGTTTGGGTAAACGATTTTAAATTTGCCACAACAGGTTCAAAATAAATAAAATTAACTAAATATTTGCGCCGCCTTCATTTTGAATTTTATTAATAACATTCTTAGAACCGTCAGTTTCTTTTGTATACTGAAGAACAAAATCACTTGCCTCCTGATCTCTGGCAATAGCTTCTTTCAAGGACAAAATCTTTTCCATTGATAAAGTTTTTATTAATTCATCCGATTCACCGTAAAAAAAACGTTTAAAATACTTTTGGGTTTCGTATTCAAATCCTGGCAAACCTGCTTTTAGCGAGCACCAGCGATAAAAATGATGAAGCATGTAAAACCTATCAATAACGCCATCTCTCAAAATAAACATAGCAGGGGTTTTTAAACTAAAACCGCGGCCTGTTATTACAGAAAGATAAATTGCTTCAAAACCCTGTTTTTCATATATGAGTCCTTCTTCTTCCTGTATCAGTGCAAGGATTTTATCCGCATTATTCAGCTTATAAACAGGAGTTTTGGCAGCTTTCACATAATTTAAAAGTTCTTCCGGTTCACAATTTGTTTTTTTTACAATAGCCGACGCATTATCTTTTACTCCCGCAATAAGCTTCAATGTCTCACCACTTATATTAACCTCGGCACCCTGCCCAAAAATAATTTTAGATGTGCTATTTATGAAACTGCGTTTTGTAGTACCTTTCAGTTTCCTCTGCAAGTCCTTTTCTTTTTTAGCAAGAAAAAAATATTTAATATTTTTAAAAAGATTCTTCATTGTAGAAATTATATAACATCCCGATATAAATTTTCACATCCAAATATATGAAAAAGAGGGCATAGCCCCTCTTCTTTCATTTATAATTATCTAATTTTTAGAAGCTGCTGATATAATTCAACAAGGTAAGAACACCAACTCCCGTAGCACCTTTACCATATTGTTTTTGCGGCTTATCAAGAAAAGCTGTTCCTGCGACATCAATATGAGCCCAACGAACACTGTCAGTAACAAACTCCTTCAAAAACATTCCTGCAGCGGAGGCACCACCATATCTTGTCCCGGTATTTTTCATATCTGCAACATCACTGTTCATATTATCTCTATACTCCTGAAACATAGGTAATTGCCAGAATTTTTCACCTGAGTATTCACCAGTTTTAATAATATCTTTTACAAACTCATCATTGTTCCCCATAATTCCTGAAGCTGCAGTTCCTAATGCAACCATACAAGCGCCTGTCAGTGTTGCAATATCAATAATTTCATCAACACCAAGTTCACAAGCATAGCAAAGTGCATCAGCAAGAGTTAACCTTCCTTCAGCATCAGTGTTGTCAACTTCAATAGTCTTCCCGTTTTTAGCTGTTAAAATATCACCAGGTTTATAAGAGTTTCCGGAAGGCATATTCTCACACGCCGCGATAATTCCATGAACTTCAACATTAGGATGAAGTTTATTCAAAACTTTCATAACACCAAGCACACAAGCCGCGCCGGACATATCATCCTTCATATTTAACATTGACGCAGGAGGTTTAATATCAAGTCCGCCGCTGTCAAAACAAATACCCTTACCAATTATTGCAATACGTTTTTTAGGATTTTGTGCAACATACTTCATATGAATAAATTTCGGGGGCTGACTGCTTCCCTGCCCCACTGCCAAATATGCACCCATACCCATTTCTTTTATTTTATCTTCATCATAGATAACTGTTTCTATCCCTTCTAAACCTTGAGCGATTTCCGCAAGCTTTGAAGGAGTCGCAAACGCTGCCGGTTCGTTTGCAAGATTACGGGTTAGTTTTACTGCTTCTGCCAAAGTTTTGCCGAATTCAATTTCCTGTTCGGATTCAGATATATATAACTCGGAAATTCTATGCCCCTTTTTAGTTTTATACTTATCAAAATGATAATTTGCAATAGAAGCCCCAACTACTGTAGGGATAGCGGATACATAATTTTTATCGAAATCAAATGCAATAGATTTAACTTTAAGATCTATACATTTTTTTACAGCTTTAGATGCACACTCGCCAATCACATCTCCATCGACATTTTTTTCTTCCCCAAACCCTACGGCAAGAATATATGTAGAAGGAAATTCATTTTGCGTATGTATACAAAACATTTCCCCCTTTTTACCGGTGAAAGTATCCGGCGCAAACCTATTAATTAACGGATTAGACGTAGGTTTTCCTTCATATTTATTGATTACCAAAACATCACATGAAATATCTTTTGTATTTTTTACAACTTTAATATCCATAATAAACTCTCCTTTTTAAATCCATTATAGCATTTAAAACAAATAAAAAATAGGTTTAAAAGTGTAATTTATTTTCCGGTTTCATTAAATCCGGATTGAGAAAGCTGCTGTAGGGCGTATGATCTTAAATCGTACGCTTGAGTATTTCCCGGAGACATTTTTATTACTATATTCAAATCATCAATTGCCGCATGGTATAACTTCAACTTACAGAAAATTATTGCCCTTGTCATGTACTTTTCAAAATCATTACCATCAAGCTTTATTGCGTTATTTAAATCCTCTTGTGCAGACTTTAAATCACCTTCGATTTTACTGACCAAAGCACCCCGCTCAGCGTAGTAGTCAGCATTTTTCGGATTAATTTCTATAGCCTTTGTATAATCTTCAATAGCCGGTGCAAAATTGTCCAGTTTTGATTGAGCAACAGCCCTTTCGTAATATGCCAGATCATTTTTCGGGTTTATCTCAAGTTCTTTTGTAAAATCCAATATTGCACCCTCATAGTTTTTTAAACCTAACTTTGCAATACCCAGATTGTAATAAACTTTGCCAAAATTCTTATTCAATTCCACAACTTTTGTATAATCCGATATTGCGCCGTTATAATCCTTTAAATAAAACTTAGCAGCTCCTCTGTTATTATAAGCATCGACATTACTGTTATCTATTTTAATAACCTCTGAATAATCACAAATTGCACCCCTAATGTCACCCTTATACCTTTTTGCAATGCCGCGGTTATAATAAGCTAATTCGTTTTTACTTTCAAGCTCAATAACCTTGGTAAAATCTGCAATAGCATCATCGTACTGCTTTAACAAAACTCTTGTTGTACCTCGATTTAAATAAGCATTTATATTTGCAGGATTTATTTCAATTTCCTTGGTATAATCCTCAATTACTTCTTCATAAGCTTTTAAATTAGATTTTGCTATGCCACGGTTATAATATGTATTCTCTCTTAACGGATCCAGTTCAAGTGCTTTTGTATAATCCTTAACCGCATCTTTGTATGCTCCGGTCATAAATTTTGCATTACCTCTTTTTGCATAAGTGTCAGCATTGCGAGGATTTACTTCAACAGCTTTTGTATAATACTCCACAGCCATATGATAATTCTTTGAATCAAAAACACTCTGTGCCATATCTAAATACACTTGTTCTTTTTTTTGATTATTTTTTTTGAACGGAAATCCCCATCCATACACCGGCTGCATAAGACAAGATGCCTGACCGGCTGTAAGACCTAAAAATATCGCACATATAAGAATTTGCTTTTTCATAATATAAATTCCAAAATTGTAATTAAAATTACAAGATATAAGAAGAATAAAACAAAAATATAAAAAAGTCAAAAGATCTTACAAAAAGTGGAAATAATTTCCACTTTACAAATTAGATTAAGTTTGTTATAATTGTCATGTAAAAAATGAGAGACAAAATTAAAATTAAAGAAAGGCAGGAAATTATGAAATTTGTATGCACAGTATGCGGATGGTCAACAGAAGCAGATAAAGCACCTGAAAAATGCCCTTTATGCGGCGCAACTACATTTAAAGAAGTTGGCGGCGGTGAAAAAGTTTACGCATGTGAGCACAACGTAGGTGATGGTGTTGTTGAAGATAAAGAAATCATGGAAGGCTTAAGAGCACACTTTAACGGTGAATGCACAGAAGTTGGGATGTATCTTGCAATGTCAAGAGTTGCTGAAAGAGAAGGTTATCCTGAAGTCGCAGAAGCTTACAAAAGATATGCCTTTGAAGAAGCTGAACATGCAGCAAAATTTGCTGAATTATTAGGTGAAGTTGTTACAGATTCAACAAAGAAAAACCTTGAACTAAGAGCTGAAGCAGAACATGGAGCTTGCGAAGGTAAACTTGCTATTGCTAAACGAGCTAAAGAATTGGGGTATGATGCTATTCACGATACAGTTCACGAAATGGCTAAAGATGAAGCCCGTCATGGTAAAGGCTTTGATGGGTTATTAAAAAGATACTTTTCGTAACCTTAAAAAACTCTGTTAGTTAATATCACAAATCCGGTTATTTACTTAACCGGATTTTTTAATTATCACCCACCTGGGTAATACACATCCCCAATATAATTTCATAATATAGTATAGATAAAACTATGTTTAATATGAGTTATTTCTTAATATCAGGTATAGCAATAATTATTGGCATACAACTATATTGGCAGTACAAATGTCTTAATCAAAAAAAGAGAGAGACCTTTTTAGAAACTCTCATGAATAACTTGCCAGTAGGAATTTATTCAAAAGATTTGGAAGGGAAAATAACATTTGCAAATAATGAATTCGCAAAAATGATAAACTACCCGCACAAAAAATTAAAAACAAAAAGTATTTATGATATTTACCCGAACACTGATATAGAAAATATACTAAGAGAAGATGCAATCGTTCTCAAAACAAAAAAAACGTTAACACTGGAAAAAACAATAATAGAAACAGGAAACGAATCTCATTCCTATCAAATAATAAAATCTCCTATCCCGGACAGGAATAACAATATCACAGGTTTTATAGTTCTCCTACAAAATATTGATAACGAAAAAAATCTGGAAAAAAATAAACAATCATTTGTCGCAACATTAACTCATGATCTTAAGACCCCAACCCATGCTCAAATAAATATCTTAAATCTTTTACTTGATGGCACTTTTGGAAAATTAAATTCTGAACAATTTGAAATGATTACCCTAACGCATAATTCTTGTAAATATATGTCCGATCTTATAGGAACTATTATGGATACATATAATCACGACAACGGATCTGTAACTCTACAAAAAGAAGAATTTGATATCATATCTGTAATAAATGAAATATGCGATGACACAAAAGCTTTAAAAAAACAAAACAACCTTACAATAGAATTTGTGAGCGATTATAATAAATATAATGTCATTGCAGACAAGCTTCAAATAAAACGTGTAATAGTA
The DNA here is from genome assembly GCA_902489575.1 of uncultured bacterium. Lineage (GTDB taxonomy): Bacteria > Cyanobacteriota > Vampirovibrionia > Gastranaerophilales > Gastranaerophilaceae > Zag111. The sequence goes on along the minus strand of CABUAQ010000013.1, from coordinate 13,795 downwards.
AACCTTTTATCAAATGCAATAACTTACAGTTATCCAAACAGTACGATATACATACATGTAGAAGAACAAAACAATTATTTGAATTTGTATATAAAAAATAAAAGCAAACAAATACCTGAAAATGAATTAAAAACTATATTTGATAAGTACAAAAAAACAAAATTTGCACATTTCAATAAAACAAGTACCGGATTGGGGCTTTATTTGTCAAAACAGGTAATTACACTACACCATGGTGAAATATACGCCAAAAGTTATAAAGATAATACTTGCATTTTCGGTTTTAAAATACCGATAAACATATCGATTAACCAATCACAACTAACAAATGTATCATGATAAAATTTTGCGCCGGATAAAATCCGGCGCAAAATTCACAAAAATCGGCAACTTAATTTCATACTAATGTTGAAATAATACCTAAATCTTTTATATCAACAATTAAATTAGCCTTTTGTTTTAATATCGGTTTGGCGCAAAAAGCAATCCTTGTATCCGCATATTCGAACATGCTTAAATCATTTGCTCCGTCACCTACAACTAAAGTATCAGCAGGAGTTAAGCCCATAATTTTCTGCAAGCGTTTTAACATCTCGCCTTTGCTGTTGTTAAACATCATTTCGCCGCCCACAAGACCGGTCAAAACACCGTTTTTAACATGTAAAGTATTGGAAAAAGCTGCATCAAGTCCCAATTTACTAACAAAAGGCTCGGTAGCGATTTTGAAACCGCCTGAAAAGCAAATAACTTTATAACCCTTGTCTTTCAAGTATTGTACAGCACTTTTTGCCCCGCTCACAATCGGTAAATCTGCACAAATCCTGTTTACTTTTTCTATCTCAAGTCCTTTTAGTAGATAAACGCGGTGAGTAAGACTTTCAAAAAAGTCTAATTCTCCACACATTGCCTGTTCTGTGATTTCCTTAACTTTTCGCTCAATTCCAATTTCTCTTGCTAGAAATTCCAGAGTTTCACCGTCCATAAGAGTTGAATCAAAATCAAAAACTGCTAATTTCATACTTTAGTTGCCCCCCAAATTATGCACTCAATTTTGTGTACTTAGGATCGTGAACCCCATCAATTTTACTTATTGCAACAAGCACATCGTTATTAACCTCAGAATCAATATTTATAACCATTATTGACTCAGTTTCATGCTTATCATTTTTTTGAACAACATTCATTGAACCGATATTTATATTGTTTTCTCCAATAACCATGGCAACCTTTGCAATCATAGACGGCTTATTCACGTGAGGAACAAGAAGCATATGTTTTTGAGGACGAATACTTGTTTCGTAATCATTAATTTTAACAATTCTTGGAATATCTTTGGCAACAACAGCACCTGAAACAACCGTAACCCCTTTATCAGTAGCAAGTTTTATTGTCAAAAGACCCGCAAAATTACATTTAACTTTTGAGCGGGTAGAAATAATATCAATACTGCGTTTTTTAGCTAAAAACGGTGCATTAACATAATTTACCCCTTCTAAACTAGTAGATAGAACACCTTTTAAAACAGCAACTTCAAGCGGTTGGATATCCAAATCCGCAAGATCACCTTGAGCTGTAATTTCAATTGATTTAATAACACCGTCAGAGATTTGTGCTGCAAGCTCTCCTGAATTTTGAGCAATAAGCATATAATCTTTCACCGGTTCAAGCTTGTCAGGACGAAGTGATGGAATATTTACAGCAGAAGAAGCTGAACCGCCTGACAGAACTTCTTTTATCTGTTCTGCAACATCAACAGCAACATTCATCTGAGCTTCCTGAGTACTTGCTCCTAAATGCGGGGTAAGAACAATATTTCCCTGACAATTTATCAAAGGACATTCTTCAATTTTAGGTTCATTTTCATAAACATCAATTGCTGCTGCTGCAACTTTACCGCTATCAATAGCATTTTTCAAATCTGCTTCATTGATAATTCCGCCACGGGCACAGTTAACAAGACGAACTCCATCTTTCATTTTATCGATTGTATCTTTATTTATTAAATTAACAGTATCTTTTGTTTTCGGGACATGAACCGTTATAAAATCGCATTTTCCCCAGAAGTTATCAATTTTATCAACATATTCAGCACCCATTTTTTCAACAAGCTCTTTAGATGCATAAGGATCAAAAACAACAAGTTTCATGCCTAGTGCTCTGGCAACTTCAGCAACATGTGAACCTATTTTACCAAGCCCTATAATACCTAAAGTTTTTTTATACAATTCACAGCCGGTAAATTTTGACCTATCCCATTTACCGGCTTTTGTTGAAGCAGCAGCAGGAGCAATATTTCTTGCCATTGCAAGCATCAAAGCAACAGTATGTTCAGCTGCAGCCATTGTATTTCCATCAGGAGAATTAACAACTATAATTCCTTTTTGAGTTGCAGCATCAACATCAATATTATCAACTCCAACACCTGCTCTGCCTATTATTTTTAAATTTACACCGGCATCTATAATTGCAGAAGTAACTTTTGTTTGACTTCTTACCATTAAAGCATCATATTGCGGAATAATTTTGATTAATTCTTCTTCACTCATAGTAGGCAAGAATTCTACCTCAGCTGCAGGTTCAATAATTCGTCCTGCTGTTTCATTAATTTTATCTGTAACTAAAACTTTCATTAATTTTAACCTCCGTGATTTATTTGTTTAATTCTGTAATAAGCGTTTTTACACCTTCGCCCAATGTAAACTTGTGACCAAGTTTTAACAACGAAGCTTCAAGTGCTCCAACCGACGAGATTAAATCTCTGTCACAAACAAATCCTAAAGTTCCCATTCTGAAAATTTTATCTTTTAATTGATTTTGCCCGTTAGCAACAACAATATCATAATCCTGTTTTAAAGTCTTCCTGATATCCGGAACAGAAATACCTTCCGGAGGCAATATTGAAGTTATTGAATAACTTGCATTTTTATCATCTTTAACAAGCAACTCCAACCCTATGGCTCTCAGGGCTGCGCGCAATGCCATTGCATGACGTTTATGACGGGCATTCATATTATCAATACCTTCTTCTTTAATCATTTTTAACGCAACATTTAAACCTGAAATCAAATTAACAGCAGGAGTATACGGAGTAGAATTAGCACGGGTGGATTTTCTGTAAGCACCCCAATCAAAATAGAAACTAGGATGTTCACATTGCTCATAAACTTTCCATGCCCTTTCATTCGCAGTCAAAAACGCAAGTCCCGGCGGCACCATAAATCCTTTTTGAGAACCGGAAACTAAAACATCAATACCCCACTCATCAGGCTTACAAGGCATAGCACACACACTGGTAACCCCGTCTACAACAGAAATCGCACCATGCTCACGGATAATTGAACATAAAGTTTTTACATCATTGGCTGCCCCTGTTGAAGTTTCACTGTGAGTAAGTGTTACAACTTTAATTTCTTTATTTACATCATCAGCCAAACGTTTTCTTAAAACCTCAGGATCGATAACTTCTCCTGCTTCAACCTCAATTTTTTCAACTTCTGCACCGCGGGATTGAGCAATTTTTACCCACCTGTTGCCAAAATTTCCAAGTACCAAACACAGCACTTTATCTTTTGGATTCAGTAAATTTTCCAAAGCAGCACACATTGCACCTGTCCCGCTTGATGTAAACATAAATACGTCATTTTCTGTTTGAAATACATATTTCAAATTTGCATAAACTTCTTCTAATATGGAGGAAAATTCCGAGCTTCTGTGTCCTATAGGGTGTTTTGCAATCTCTAACATTACAGACTCAGGCACTGGTGTTGGACCCGGTATCATTAAAAAAGTTTTATCTTTCATATATCCTCCTTTGTATTTTCTTATGATATTACAGACATAATAGAAAAGATAGTTTTTAACAAAAATTTATCCCATGGCAGGATGCAAGGAAACAATCTTTAATTTAATCTCAATTTGTCAATATAGGAGGAAAAAATGCATCAGCCAAATTCTAAAAATCCAAATCTGTCTAAAACAGTTCAAGAATTTATAGATAAACTTTCTCAAAAAGATACAAAACCCCTTTATGAAATGAGCCCTGAACAGGCAAGGAATTTTCTGGAAGATATTCAAACTGCAAATGATATTGATATTGATATTGAAGCTGATATTCAGGATAAAACAATACCAACAAGAGATGCCGGAAATGTTGAAGTAAGAATTGTACGGCCGCAAGACTGCAAAGAAACTCTTCCTGCAATCATATATCTTCATGGCGGCGGATGGATTATGGGCAGCGAACAAACACACGACACTCTGATAAAAAAACTTGCAAAACAATCCAAATCAGCAGTATTTTTTGTAAAATTTACGCTATCGCCGAAAGCACATTATCCAATTGCACTTGATGAATCATATGGGGTGTTGGAATACATAGCAGAACATCCAGAAGAATTCAACATCGATCAAACAAGAATTGCAATAGCCGGTGACAGTGCCGGAGGCAATATGGCAGCCGTTATTGCAAGAAAAACAAAAAAAAATGGCGGACCGGAATTGAAATTTCAAGCATTGTTTTACCCTGTTACTGATTTAAATATGGAATCAAGTTCTTATGAAAGTTTCAAAAATGGACCCTGGCTCAGTAAAAAAGCAATGGAATGGTTTATAAATGCCTATGCACCCGACAAAAAACTTAGAAACAATCCTAATCTATCTCCAATAAAATCAGAAATTAAAGATCTTAAAACGTTGGCTCCGGCGCTTATAATTACGGCTGAAAATGATGTTCTGCGTGATGAAGGCGAATACTATGCACAAAAACTCACTCAAGCAGGGGTTGATGTTACAAGTGTTCGGATTAACGGAACTATTCATGATTTTATGGTACTTAATGCTTTGCAAAACTCAAGTCAAACAAAAAGTGCATTTATACTAGCATGTAAAATCCTAAAAAAAGCTCTACACAAATAATTTTCTCCGATTACTTACTTTTTACCGTAAAAAACCGACAACCTTTTATAGTTGCCGGTTTTTTAAATTTTAAGTAAATTTTACAAAAAAGGGGTTGACTGATAGCAACTATCAAGTTGTAATCTATTAATATAAAATGATAAGGAGCTAATTATGAAAAAATTACTAATCGGATTAGCCGTATTATTGCTAACGGGAGCATCTACCATTATGGCAGAAGACTTACAGCAGCCATTTCCGAAAGGGAATCTTAATCCGTTTAATCAATATTTTACAGGAACAACTTACCTTACAAAGTTGAGTGCAAATGATGATATTTGGAATTCATCAATAGCAAATGTAACATTTGAACCCGGAGCAAGGACTAACTGGCACAAACATTCAGGCGGGCAAATACTGCTTGTTACGTCAGGCGAAGGTCGATATCAGGAAAAAAATAAACCTATCCAAAATCTTAAAACTGGCGATGTTGTAAAAATCCCTATCGATGTAGAGCATTGGCATGGTGCAGCCCCAAACAGCTGGTTTTCTCACTTATCTGTTGAAACAAACCTTCCAAACAACACAACAACATGGCTTGAACCGGTAACAGATGAGGAATACAATTCAGCAAGCAATTAATAATGTAACAAGAAGTAACAGGAGATAAAAATGACAGTACTAGATAAGATTAACACCCCGCAAGATTTAAAGCAGCTTGCAATAGAAGATATGAAACAACTTGCACAGGATATACGTAATGCAATTTTAACACGAGTTAATACTGTTGGCGGACACTTAGGCCCTGATCTTGGGATTGTAGAAGCGACAATTGCACTTCATTACGTATTTAATTCACCAAAAGATAAATTCGTTTTTGATGTTTCTCATCAGGTATATCCCCACAAGATGTTGACAGGACGAAAAGCAGCATTCACTAACCCTCTTGAGCATCCCGAAATCACAGGTTATCTTAATCCCGGAGAAAGTGAACATGATTCATTTATCATAGGACATACTTCAACTTCAATAAGCCTTGCAACAGGACTTGCAAAAGCCAGAGATTTGAAAAGTGAAAATTACAACGTAATTGCACTGATTGGTGATGGCTCACTCAGCGGAGGAGAAGCTTTTGAAGGATTTAATAATGCATCTGTTCTTGATTCTAACTTTATAGCAGTAATCAATGATAATGAAATGTCTATTGCTGAAAATCAAGGCGGACTTTATAAAAATCTTGAAGAATTGAGAAATACAAACGGAAAAGCCGAAAACAATTTCTTCAAAACTTTTGGCTTTGATTACTACTATATAGAAGAAGGAAATAATATTGAATCCTTAATAAAAATATTTGAACAGGTAAAAGATTCTACACATCCTGTTGTAGTTCACATTCATACACTAAAAGGTAAAGGCTACAAACCGGCAGAAGAAAACAAAGAAATTTACCACTGGATATTACCTGGATTTCTGGAACCAAAACAACCTCAATCACCTGTTGAAACATACGATTCAATTACAACAGAATATATTTTAAACAAAGTAAAAAAAGATAAAACAGTAATTGCCATTTCACCTGCAACTCCTGGAGCTTATGGATTTAACGCAGAATTTCGAAACAAACTCGGTAAAAATTATACAGATGTTGGAATTGCAGAAGAACACGCAGTCGCTTACGCGTCAGGTCTTGCAAAAAATGGTGCAAAACCAATCTTAGCTGTTATGAGTTCATTTATTCAAAGAAGTTATGACCAGTTGTCACAGGATCTTGCACTAAATAATTCACCGGCAACAATCCTTGTTGAGTGGGGTGGAATATCTGCAGCAGATGTAACACACTTACAAGTATTTGATATCCCGCTTATTTCAAATATTCCAAACATAGTATATCTTGCTCCGACAACGAAAGAAGAATATTTACAAATGCTTGATTGGTCTGTTGAACAAACTCAACATCCTGTAGCAATAAGAGTTCCAAATATTGGCGTTATTTCAACAGGAGAAAAAGACTCAACCGACTATTCAATCCTAAATAAATATAAAGTTGAATCAAAAGGAAATCAAATAGCAATATTAGGTCTTGGAAACTTCTTCTATCTGGCAAAAGAAGTTAAAGAAGATCTAAAAAAAGAACTCAATATTGATGCAACATTAATCAATCCTAAATTTATCACAGGAATTGATAAAGAACTTTTAGAAGAATTAAAACAAAATCACAAAATTGTCATCACTCTTGAAGACGGAGTTTTAGAAGGCGGATTTGGTGAAAAAATTTCAAGATTTTACGGAAGCAGTAATATAAAAGTTCTAAATTTTGGAGCGGATAAAGAATTCACTGACAGAATTCCATTAGAACAGCTCTACGAAAAATACCATTTAACCAAAGAACTTATTGTTCAGGATATCAAAAAAATTCTGTAAAAATTCAAAGCTCCTTCGTTTAGAAAGGAGCTTTTTTATTATATAATCAATACATCTTTTCAAAGAATTAGGAGTATAAAATGAAACCAACACCAAACAAAAAACAACAAGAATGCATTGATAATATTGAAGGAAAATACCTTGTACTGGCAGGTCCTGGAACCGGTAAAACGTTCACTATAATTGAACGTATCAAATCAATGCTTCAAAAAGGTATTGAACCGTCAAAAATACTCTGTCTTACTTTTACTGAAGCCGCAGCTACCGAAATGAAATCAAGACTTGAAAAAGATTTAACAAAACTTGATACCGGGGTCAATATTTATACCTACCACGGTTTTTGCAACGAAATTATCTCACAAAGCCCGTCGGAATTTGAACTAAGTGAGAATTACAAAACTATCACTGACACAATTTCAAGAAATTTTCTGAAAGAATGTATTGATGAAATTCATCCTGTAGCATACAGAACAACAAAAAACGACCCTTATATTTATTTGAACGAAATAAAAAGACAAATAGAAGAAATCAAAAAAAACAGACTTACAAAAGAACAATATTTTGAAAATATAGAAAAAAATCCTGACTGGAAACCTGAATTACATAATCTCCAACAAGAATTAAAAGAAAAAAACGAACAGGGTAAAAAAATTCCACAAAGACTCCTCGGCGGAATAGACGCAATTACAAAGAAAATAGCAAAAGCAGAAGAATTGTGGAAATTTTTCGAACTTTACAAAGCAAAAATGGAAGCGGAACATTTTCTTGATTTTAACGACATGATTAGTTTTGTGCTGGAAAAATTTGAAACAGAACCTGCTTTTCTGGCACAAATTGCCAACAAATATGAATATATTCTGGTCGATGAATATCAAGATACAAATAAAGCCCAAAACGAAATTGTATTTTACCTGACAAAAGCTTTAGATAGTGAAAATATTTTTGTGGTAGGTGATGATGACCAGATTATATATACCTTTCAAGGTGCAAAACTTGATACTATGGAAAAATTTCTTGAAGAATTTCCTGAAACTAAAGTAATTTGCCTAACTGAAAATATGCGTTCTACCCAACAAATATTAAATGCAGCAAGAAAAATTATTATTCAAGATGATAGCAGATTGGAAAATAACCCTAAATTTAAACAATATAATATCAACAAAACACTTGTTGCCGCTAATCCATTGTTCAAATCGAATCTTAAACAAGTTCGCTGCAGCAAATTTTCAGACATAATGCAAGAGTATAACGCTATCGCAGATGAAATAGATTCACTTATAAATTCTGATAATTGTCTACTAGAAAACGGTGAAAAAAATCTTTCACAAATTGCAATTTTAACAAAAACAAATAGCGAATTAGAAACTTTTGCAGAACTTTTAAAACAAAGAAATATCCCGTCAGAATTAAAAGACGGAATAAATATTTTTAAAATAAAATCAGTAATTGCAATGTACTATTATATGCAATTTCTAACAAATCCGGAATTTCATTCTGATAAATTATTCCGCCTATTTTTACTTCCGCCTTTTAATATTCATCCAAAAGACTACGAAACAATCTACAATAAACGTTCTGAAAACAAATCTATACTTGAAGTTCTAAAATCCATAAATAAAAATGAACTTATTAATTTTGAGGCAATCAATGACTTCTTAAATATATTTGATTATTTAAATAAATACAAATCAAACGAAAATCTCAAAAACACAGTACTTGAAATCGGTGCAAAAACAGGAATTTTTAATTATTACATAAACTCAGAAGTAAATAGAAACGACAATATTGCAGGTTTAAAAAAATTAGTAGAAGAAGCATCAAACTTCACTCAAATACATAAAACAATTAATTTAGAAGATTTTGTGGAATATCTGGATATTGCCTACACAGAAGAAACACCTATTACAACAGATAAAGCACCGTTAGCACTAAATGCAGTCCAATTATCAACATATCACTCCGCAAAAGGACGCGAATTTGAATATGTATATATGCCAACCCTGCTAAAATACAAATGGGAAAGTGATACAAGTTCATTAAAATCAACCATTCCACTTGATATTTCAGAGTACAAAACAAAAGATGAACTTGATAAAATGAAGCGCTCAGATAAAATTAAGCTAATGTATGTCGGGATGACTCGTGCAAAACATACCCTGTACATATCATATCCTCAAACCGTAAACGGCAGTGTAAAACCACCAACCGAATTTATCACAAATATTCAAGATTCATTGGAATTACAAACAGCTGAAGAATATGATATAAATTCCTACCTACTTGAAGAAACAAAATCTTTACTTAAACGAAGTTATGATTATAAAAAAGACTTTTATTCTATGGTTGATGCAAAACTAAATGGGAAATCATTTTCTCCAAGTGCAATAAACACTTACTTAAAATGTCCACGCCAATATTTATACAATAATATTCTGGGACTTGACTCAAAAAATGCAGCCCCTGATAACATGAGCTACGGAAGTGCAGTACACTCAGCGTGTGAATTTATGGCAAAATATGCAAAAGAAAACAATCAATACCCATCAAAACAAGAATTTATTGATAAATTCAAAGCAGAATTATCAAAACTGCCAATATCCACATATCAACAACGAGAAATCTTATCCGGCAGAGGAGAATCTAAGCTTGATGAATTCTATCCTCAACTATGTTCAACCCCAATTTCAATGCTATACGAATTAGAATATCCTGTAAAATTTGAAATGGATGGAATTAAATTTTACGGAATCATTGACCGCATTGATAAAAATTCAGATGGGACATACACAATTTATGATTACAAAACAGGCTCAGCAAAAAACGAAAAAACAATCTGCCCGAATGGCGAATACGAAGCCTACTACAACCAAATAGGACTCTATAAACACTTTTTTGAAAAATTAACAGGTTCAAAAGTTAAAGAAACAAGTTTTATCTTCCCTGAAGAATTTACAGAAAACTTCACCCTAAACCTGACAGAAAATGACTGTATTGAAATTGAAACAAAATTCAAACAGGCGATTTCAGATATTAAAGAATACAAATTTGAACCGATAAAAGAAAGAAAAAAAGATAAAGCACCTTGTAAATATTGCCAGTATAAAGAATTTTGCGAAATGGAAATAATTTAACAATTCCTGTATTATCTCAAATAGGGAACTATAATTATATGGTTTGAATATATAATATTACTTGTAAATCCCGAGGATTGCACATTAGGAGTGTCGACTGGCAATAAAAATAACAAAAGAGCCCACTGTATATCAAAATATAATAATTACAGAAATACTATGGAATTATACAGTAAATCCTTTGTAAATAATCTTTTTAAGTTATGTCCTGATTGGCATAAACAGGGAACTTATAGAACAACTGTGCTATTATTGCGCAGGATTGGCTAGTAAATAAGGCTATAGCACTTCCGTGTGATGACGCTATTGCAATTGATTATGATATCAATGTATGTGATGATGAAGTATCTGACCAAGACCAAGACACTATTACACAATTACGAAAGTTATCAAATAACAATAATTTCAAAATAAAAGAGATTTGTAAACGTTTTGCAGAAAATAAACGTAAATTTGGTCAGGCACTTTGTATACCATTGGTAGAAGGCGTAGATTATTCTGTGCCTTTTAATATAGATGCAATTTCTTCAAAATCTTATAAAGGGATGTCAGTTATCGAACCGCAATGGATATCCCCTGTACTGGATATTAAAGCCAGCACAGACCCGACATCATCCAGATTTTATAAGCCTACATGGTTTAAATTACCTAATGGTGATTTAATCCATTATACGTGGTTTATTTTCAATACTTATGGCGAACCGTCAGACATTTTGAAACCGTCATATTATTTTGGCGGAATTCCACTGCCGCAGCTTTTGTATGAACAGGTTTATGCCGCGCATAAAACGGCAAAAGAAGCCCCGAGGCTTGCCCAATCCAAACGTTTAAACTATGTTGAAGGCAACCCTAACGCATATCTTGCAGACGAAGAACGTTTAAATAAAGAACTCACTTTGATGTCGTGGCTGCGAAATAACTGGGGCTGGCTGTTAATCAAAAAAGACCAGAAAATCGGTCAATTAGATACAACATTGACAGATTTTGATGCTGTAACTATGCTGGGTTACCAGATAGTTGCGGCAATTTCGGGCATACCATCAGCGAGACTTCTTAAAACATCACCGAAGGGCTGGCAATCTTCCGGAAGTTTGGAAGATAAAAACTATGCTAAAACTTTGCAGGCTATTCAACGTCTGGATTATACGCCGATTTTAGAGTTTCATTATCAGTTATTGGCTAAGTCTGAATTTGGTATAAACAAAGAATACACAGTAATCTTTGATGAGATAGATACACCGACAGAAAAAGAACGCGCAGAAATCAGAGAGATAAACGCACGAACTGACTCAACATATATCAACGCAGGAGTTGTATCAGCCGAAGAAATCCGCGGAGTTCTACGAGAAGATGAAAAGAGCGGCTATAATGCTTTAGCAGAAGAAATGGAAGGGGAAGGCTTACCGGAAGAAGGCGACCCGTTCGCAGATTTTGAAGGGGGTAGCGAAAATCCGCAAGACCCTTTTTCAACGGATGAAGAACCAAAAGAATGGTTTACCTCAAACAGTGCACATATCCCGATAGAAGAAGGAGAAAAACAATCCGAAGCCTTTAAGGATTTTACTGTTTATACTATTATAAATAATGGATTTAACGAATATAGGATAATTGATAAATATGGGCTTGATTGATGAATATAAACCTAAACTTGTAAAAAACCAACTTGGGGAAAAGCTTTTTAATCTGCTCCAGAATGTTTGGGATGATGAACATTTTATTATTGGAGTTTTAGGCGGTCTTAAAACTGACGAACAAAAACAAAAGATGATTGATATTCTTGAAGCTGGCGAAGATGATACCGACCAGATTATTTTATTGAATCTGGATATCAGAAACGGAGAGTTGTAATTTTCTTGATGCACCAACATCATGATATAATTACGATATGGCAAATATCGATAAATTAATAGAATTACTTTGTGAAAAATTTGATGAAACACCTTTAGGAGGCGTAATGATAGTTTGCTTAACACTGATAGGTATAGCGTTAATTGTTGATACAATGTTGACACATACCTATCCCGCTTATACATTAATTGGAATTATAATATTAATTGGTAGTACAAGCTACAAAGCATATATAAATCATAAAAGATATAAAAAATAAAAATATTAAAGGACATCTTTAAAATGTCCTTTTTTAATGAGAATTTTTATGAAGAATCAACTAATATCAACTCGTTTGAATGTCAATGCGGGTATAATGTCGTGGTATGTAAAGGAGCTTAAAAAGCTCACGAAGGCTATGACAAAAGAATGCAAAGAAAAACTGGCAGAAATTTACCGTCAAGGCTACATGTAATAAATGGATGTAGAAAACTTTGCAAGGCAGCTTTTAATTATGCGTTATCTAATAAGTTAATTGTTGAAAATCCATTTATATATATGCCTAAAGCAAAAGAACCTGTAATATTACGACATAGATTTGATATAGACGAAATAAAAAATATAACGAATATATGTAAAAATAAATTTCCGCAATTTTTTTGTATATTTTCATTGGCAATATATACCGGGATGCGATTAGGAAAATATTCAGCGATATGTATTGAGGATGTTGATTTCAAGAAAAATCAAATATGGATAACAAAACAATATACACGCAGAAAAATAAAAGAGCGAACCAAGACTAAACAATCAAAAAGAATAGTTGATATTCCTCCCAGTGTTAGGGAAATAATAAAATGGCATATACGGAAAGATCAAATATTTTCAGGCTTTCTTTTTAAAGGGAAAAATGTTGAAAGACCAGTTAGTGCAAATTGGATAAATAACCAATTTGATAATTTGCTAAAAGCGTGTGGATATGAAGAGAACTATATGAGAGTACATGATTTACGTGGGCAATTTGTAGATATATTACATACATTAGGTTTACCAACGGTATATATATCAAGGCAAGTTGGTCATGCTAAGACATCAACAACAAATGACATATATTCCGCGATAATGAGTGACGTAAATATAAATGCAAAAGATGCAAGAGAAGAAAAAATATTTTGTGAGCATTTTGTGAGCATTTAGAAAATCGAGGCGACACCCAAAAAAAATAAAAGGCTCGAAAGCCTTTTAAAATCCGGATATCATAGTCCACAAAGCAAAAGGCTCTGAATGAAATTCCCTGATAATACTATTTTTCAGCAAATTTTCAAAAATTTACAGTGAAATTTTGGAATGGATATGAGCATATCATATATTTATTCAAGCTTTAAGATCAAATTCCCTAAACCCGTTAACAGGGAATTTTCATGGTATTTAAAAGAGTGATTTTAAAAATGATATAAACTTAGAAATAAACTCGAAAAAACTTCCACCTTTTTTTATATTCATATTATTACAATTTTCATTTA
>CABUAQ010000012.1 GCA_902489575.1 uncultured bacterium | reverse complement strand
TCTATATATTTGTATTAAATTTTTTAGTCAGCTGTTGTAAATCTTAAAAAACATTCACATTATAACGATTACTTGAATAGACCAAAAGTCCGTATTTTTACCTAATTCTCAAGAGTAATTGACATGCAAATGCAAACTGTGACATGTTTTAATGCTGATTTAACATATAAAAATAATAAAATTTACAAATTTTTTGTAAAAATTTTGCTTTAAAATACTGTGTCAATTGGATACAAAACTAGCTAAATTACTTGATATTATTGAAATATAGAACAAGAAAATACATAATGGGAAAACCTTGGACATTATTTCGACTTCTATTGTCTCCACCATTAAATTTCAGAGGCTTATTGTAGCCTCTTTTTTGTATGGTTTTCCCGTATGGTGCTGGCTTTCGGGATTTTAAAAGAATTCTCTATTAGTAATTTTAGACGGCTTCCATACAACTTGCACCAAAATTCTCTTTTGGCAAATAAAAAGAGTCCTTTCTTCAGTTTATCTTATACCTTCCAAATACCAGATCTGAAATAATCAAATCATTTATCAATTTATAATATTTTCCCACTGTTCTTCAGGAATGCTTTCATTATTGTTTTTAAATATTTCAAAAGCCGCTTTGTGCCGTTTTAAAGTTTTATTTTCACCTGTTAAATAGTCATATTCTGCGACTTTGCCTGCTGCAATCATTCTTTCTCTATTTATATTTTCATATCTTATACTGTGTTTTAATCCTTTTAACCATTCATTTTTGTTAATTCTGAGAGATTTTTCTTTTCTGTTTATTTCTCCTTGAAGCCTAGTATTTTGAGGATTTTCTGCCAGTCTGGTTTTGAGTTCAATGATTTCATTTGAAAGGCTTTTAATTTTTGCTTCTATTACATTCATCTGGCTCCAGATTTCGCCTATAGGGTAGATATCAGTTTCAGACAGCCTGTTTATTTTGTGCATAAATTTAGCTTCTACTGCAGCGTATATTTTATTGAGTTGATTTTGTAAATCCGGGAATTTTTGTAATTCTTTTTTAAAGGTTTCAGAAATTGATTTACGTGCATTGCGGGCATCATCATTATGATTTAATCTGCCTTCATACACATCAACATTTTCTCGCAAAAGTTGTTCATACTGCTGTTCGATTTGCAGAAAAAGTTGTTTTTTTGATACCGGTTTTGAAATTGTTTTTGCAGCTTCAGTTGAAGGAAGTTTGCCTGATGAAATTATTTCAATTAGTTCTTTGGTCGAGTATTGCCCGTTAACATTTATATTGTTTTTATTGATTTTATGGAAGAATTTTTCTGCCATGGAAGGTTTGACAATTCTTTTATCCCAATATTCATTTTCAATAGGTTCAAAATTTTTGAAATAATCATAAGCTTGTCGATTTTTTTTGATTTCCAGTTCAATGTTTTTGTTGAGAGTTTTTAGAACGGAATCGATATTTCCATATTTTTCCAAATCTTTTTTGAGTTGTTGCAGTTCGGGATCAGCCGGATTCGTCTGTTCAAGCCTTGTGATTGTACCAATTTTGGTTTTTAATTGAGCTTTTTCGTTTGACAGCCGGGTAAATCTGTCAAGTTTTAGTCTATTTTGCAGCAACTCAAGCAGAACTTCTTGTTCTAAAGGTGTTTCAGGCATCTTAACCTTTAATTTCACAGCCCAAATATCTTGAGATAGCAAAATTCTTAATTGGTTACGAAGAATTTGCGGATTCGGGCCTGCTGAAAATGTTACACAATCCGGATTATTTATATAAAATTCGGGTGTGTTTCTGGTAGAGTTTTTACCGGGGAATTTTGATATGTGTGTATTTTGCCACATAAACACAGGATTAATTAACATAAAAATTGACCTTTCTCTTAACATGCATAAAACTAACTTAGTTGTAAAAAAGCAGGGCATAAAATTTTTTGTTATTAAATGTATTAGATATAAGTTTTATTAAATGATTTTTATAAAATTATTAAATGTATTTCGGAATGTAAAGCGATTTTATACAGTTCAATCTACAGATTGATTAAATTTATTTTTTTTCTATTTTTCAAAGCGAAAAGTGTTGATATGACTTCAATTGAATCCACTTCTAAATGTAAAGTTTTGTTAAAATTGCTACAAAAATAGTAAAGAAACATGGAAATTTAGTCGTTACATGTAGTATAATATATATAGAAGATATACCATACTGATAATCGCATTTAATAGCCGTGAAATATTTTGTTATAATCAAAATAGAAAGGCAGCGAATATATGAGCAACATACAATTCCAGAACGATTTAGACAGATTAGTTGAGATTCTCCCCGACAAAATACGGCAGCATGTTACTTATGCCAATATGGATGATGTGATAGAGATTGTTCTTGATATTGGCAGACCTCCCGAGATGAGGCATTCTGACGGGAAGATTGAGTATATAGATTCTTCTGATATAACTTATGAAGATATTACATATATAACTTCGAGAGTTCAGGAATTTACATCAGATAATCGTTCCGGAATTCCGGGAACACTCCATAGGATTAGTGCAATAAGAAACAGGCAGGGTAAAGTAGTAGGTCTTACGTGTAGAATCGGCAGGGTTGTCACGGGGACCATTTCTTGTATTAAGGACATATGTTTGCAGAACAAGAGCATTTTGTTCCTTGGCAGGCCGGGTGTTGGTAAAACTACAAAATTGAGAGAAATTTCAAGACTGGTGGCGGACGAACTTGGTAAAAGAGTTGTAATTGTTGATACATCAAACGAAATTGCGGGTGATGGTGATACTCCTCATCCTGCGGTTGGTCATGCAAGAAGGATGCAGGTAAGACAGCCTGAATATCAAAAAGATATTATGATTGAAGCTGTTGAAAACCATACTCCTGAAGTGATTGTTGTGGATGAAATCGGTACAGAAGCCGAAGCACAGGCTGCAAGAACTATTGCTGAACGCGGGGTAATGCTTATTGCAACAGCTCATGGTAATAGTTTAGAAAGTTTAATTAAAAATCCGACATTATCAGATTTAGTCGGTGGTATTCAATCTGTAACATTAGGTGATGATGAGGCAAAACGCCGTTCTTCACAAAAAACAGTATTGGAAAGAGAAAAACAGCCGACTTTTGATATAGTAATAGAAATTTTAGATCGTAATACTCTTGCAGTGTACAAAAATACTTCGGAAGCGGTCGATTATATTCTGCGAGGTTGGCCAATCAGGCCCGAAATTCGTAAGGTTGATAAGACATACAGTTTTTCATCTCAGGAACCGGTTTCACAAAAAATGCCTACTGTACTGGACAAAATCAATGCTTTGGATGATAAAATTGAGCATCCTGAAAGTTTAAAATTTAGTTTTTCAAGACAAAAATATGTTGAAGAAGTTAAAAAATTTAAAAAGATTTATCTGTATGCGGTGTCAAGAAGTATTGCGGAAAAGGTTATTGAACGGCTTGATTTGAATGCGGAAATTACCAGAAACATAGATGATGCTAACATTGTAATAGCGCATAAGAACTTTATAAAAGGCGGAGCAAAGGTTTTGAGTACTGCGGAAGAAAACCGTTTGCAAATATTCTATGTAAAAACCAATTCAATGGCTCAAATACAAAAAGTTATTAAAGAAGCACTTGATATTGCAGAAGTTAATGAACGTCAGACATTTTATGATATAACCGAAAAAGCTTTAGATGAAGCAAAATCTGCAATAGAAAAGGTTCTTGCCGGAGCGGCTGATGTTGAATT
The DNA here is from genome assembly GCA_902489575.1 of uncultured bacterium. Taxonomy (GTDB): domain Bacteria; phylum Cyanobacteriota; class Vampirovibrionia; order Gastranaerophilales; family Gastranaerophilaceae; genus Zag111. Next base: position 28,532 of record CABUAQ010000012.1, on the reverse strand, counting down.
AAAACCTCAAACCCAACAGATAAGAAAACTACAACATGAACTGGTTGAGCAGCATAATCTTGAAAGTAAATCTGTCGGAGAGGGAGATAGCAGACATTTACGGATTGTTGGCGGCAAAGAGTATAAAGAACAGATAGGATAAATAATTCCTGAAAAAAGTTTGAACCTCTTCTTAAAGTGCGGGGAAACTACGTCATTCCACCAAGTCTTTAGGGAGGGGTTCCCGTATTATTTTTGCATATAGTATTATTATTTGTGCACTTGAAAATATGCAAAAAAAGTTGTATAATTTGTATATATAATACGTATGGCAAAACAGGATTTATGAGTATGAGAAAAGCCCTCACTGTTGGTGAATTATTGGTTACTATGGCGATTATTGGTGTTATTGCAACGCTTGTGTTGCCGGGGTTTATGAAGGATTACCATAATAGAATTTATACCTCCAGATTGAAAAAAGTTTATGAAATGCTTGGTACTGCTATTAATCAGGCATGTATAGACAGTAATGTTTCTTATTTTTCCCAAACACCTTACATTGCGGTTACTCTTCAAGGGTCTGTAGTTGGATCTGTTCAACAAGATTTTATAGATAAATATTTCAAAAAAACAAATAATAACAGTAATTTATCAACATTTGCTGCTACTTATAGAATGCTTAATGAAGATAAATCCATTTCCACTCAACGCTTATTTGTTCAGACACCACAGGCGGAAAGAGGTATTGGAACAGCCAAACTCGCTGGAGGTGAAGCCATAGCTTTTATTTGCACAAAGCCAAATAGAGGTACGATATTTTTGCCACAAACTTGTGAATTTCATGTTGACGTAAATGGTACTGATGGTCCGAATATATTTGGCAGAGATTATTTTCTAATAAAATTAGATAATTCAACAAATAAGCTTAATGGTGGTGCTGCTACATCCTGTGGCAGAAAAGATGCTGACGGAAAAGAAACATTTACTGAATTTGGCGAAGGATGTTTAACTCGTATTATGGAAGATAATTGGGAAATGAAATATTAACAGAAAGGTTTATATGAAACAGGGTTTTACTCTTGCGGAAGTTTTAATAACATTAGGCATTGTTGGTGTTGTTGCAGTATTAAGCATTCCGTCTGCTATGAAAAATTATCATAACAGAGTATACACTGCGCAGCTGCAGAAGACTTATGCACAAATTAGCGGTGCAGTTGAAATGATTATGCATGATGAAAGAGTGGATAACTTTTATGAAACAAAAGCCGCAATGGCACAAACTACTACGGCAAATAACTGTACAGTCGGTGCTTGTTACTTTTTGGGTAATTATTTTGGCGCTGTAAAAAAGAACTGTGCTAATACTACAGAAAGATGTATTGTTGGCACTCCTAATAATCCTTACAGAACCCTAACAGGTAGTAATGCCGGCGGTATTACCAGCGATTACTGTGTTCAAACAACAAATGATGCCGCAATATGTATGAAAAGAGAAAAGGATTACGTTTATATTTGTGTTGATGTTAACGGGATTAAAAAGCCGAATATTGCTGGAAGGGATTTGTTTTGTATGGATATAAAATCAAATGGAGCAATAACTGATTTCGGCAGTAAGAGTCCGGATCCTGCCGTGCCGGGAGCGGAAGGGAAAGATTGTAATACCGGTTTTGGCAATTTTCAATCTGCCGGCTGTTTAAGTGCGATTATTGATGCCGGTTGGAAGATGGAATATTAGAGGTAAGTATGAAAAAAGGTTTTACATTATCGGAAGTTTTAATAACACTCGGGATTATTGGTATTGTATCGGTCTTAACTATCCCCTCAATTATGAAGAATTATAGAAACAGACTATATGTAGCGCAGCTAAAAAAAATTCAGGCGCAGATTTCGGATGCTGCAGTTTCGATGATGAATGATGAAAATGTGAGTACTTTTTCAGAAACAAAAATAGGAGTAAATTGTCCTGCAGGAACTGCGGATATTGATTGTCCGTCAGGGCTGCAGTACTTTTTTAATCAATATTTTAAAGTTATAAAACACGATTGCGGTACAGGAAAAGACAATTCTTGTGTTGCGGGTGCTACTACCTATAAACATCTTGACGGCTCAGGCAGTTTAAGTATGCCTGATACATATTGTGTTCAAACAGTTAACGGGCCGACTATTTGTAGTTTTTATAACCCTGGTAATAAGTGTTTGAGCATGATAGTTGATGTTAACGCTCAAGCAGAACCCAACACTATAGGACGTGATGTTTTTTCTATGGATATGCATCAGGATGGCTCTATTGCAGATTACGCCAGCGGATGTACTAATGATAATTACGGTTGTGTCGCAGGAACTTGTAATAATAATAAAACCGGCAGTATTTATGATATAGCCTGTGGATGTTATAACACTGTAAAAGATGCAGGTTGGGAAATTACATATTAAAATTGCAGTGAAAGGGTAAAGATGAAAAAAGGTTTTACATTATCGGAAGTTTTAATAACACTCGGGATTGTCGGGGTAATTGCTGCTCTTACTATTCCTACTATCTTGAAAAACTATAGAAACAAGGTTTATGCTTCACAATTAAAAAGAGTTTACTCTCAGATTTCTGAAGCTGCACAGGCAATTAGAAATGATGAGCAGACAGATAATTATTATACAACCTCAGCCGGTGTACCTCAAGATACCGAAGCAGATACTTGTAAAACAGGTCCTTGCTACTTCTTAAATAATTATTTTAACCTTGCAAACAGAAATTGTGAAACAGGTGATTATAAATGTGTTGGGGATTCATATAAAACTTTACAAGGTGCGGAAATGAATGCTCCGAGTGGGTATTGTGCCCAGACTGTAAACGGTGCAACAATTTGCATGTCACATAATCCAAACAATCAGGTAACAAGTATTTGTGTTGATGTCAATGGTCCATCTGAACCTAATATGGCAGGAAGAGATGTTTTTTCAATGGATCTTAAAACAGACGGTTCATTGTCAGATTATAGTAGCGGCAGTAATGTCCCCGGTTCTTTAGGTGCGCCTGCAGCAGATTGCGGAATTAGAGGAGGATCCAATAAGAATGCATATGAAAAATCAGCAGGTTGTATGACTAAAATTCTGGAAGCCGGATGGAAAATGGATTACTAGTTTGTTGCTTTAATATCTTTTTTAATATAGAATACCACTTGTATAAGTGGTATTTTTAAAGGAGATATTATTATGTCAAGAAAACCTATTATTGCAGGAAACTGGAAAATGAATTTACTTCAAAGTGATGCAAAAGCATTATTTGAAGGTATCAAATCTTTTGTAAATAATTACAATGCGCCTCAATTACCTACAGTTGTTATTGCTCCTGTATTTACATCGTTAAATCAGGTATCAGAAGTGAAATGTGATTGCGGTTGCGGCGGAAGTAAAATTTATGTTGCCGGTCAAAACTGCCATTGGGAAGCATCAGGTGCTTATACAGGTGAAATTTCTGTTGAAATGCTTAAAGATGCAGGATGTTCTTTTGTAATTATCGGACACTCTGAAAGAAGACAATATTTCTCTGAAACAGATGAGATGATTAATAAAAAAGCAAAAGCTATTCTGGCAGGTGGATTAATTCCTATTATTTGCTGTGGAGAAACTTTGGAACAAAGAGAAGAAGGTGTTACTGATTCTCATATCGCTTCTCAAATTAAAGCAGCTTTGGAAGGTATTTCTTCTGAAGATGTAGCAAAATCAGTTATTGCTTATGAACCAATCTGGGCTATTGGTACAGGTAAGTCTTGCGATGCAGAAGAAGCTAACAGAGTTATCAAAATGATTAGAGGCGTTGTTGCTGAAGTTGCAGGTTCTCAAGCTGCTGATGCTATCAGAATTTTATACGGAGGTTCTGTAAAACCTTCTACAATTGAAGAACAAATGTCAAAATCAGATATCGACGGCGCTTTAATCGGTGGTGCATCATTGAAAGCTGACAGTTTTAATGAAATTATTGAAAAAACTATGAAAGTTGCTGTATAAGTAAAATATAATACAGTGATAAACATAATAAATACAAAAAGGCTGAGTTAAAAACCCAGCCTTTTTGTATTTCTGCTTTAATAGATGACTGTGCAAAATTATTTTGAACGTTGAAAAAATCCTGCCAGTTCCTTATGCGGGATAATTTTTGAAATTGGTCTTCCATGCGGGCATGTATAAGGCATTTTTGTCGTTCTCCATTTTGAGATTATGTCTTGCATTTGCCATACTGAAAGTTTTGTGTTTGCTTTTACTGCAGCTTTGCAAGAGGTAGTTATTAAAATTTTTTCTTCCAGATTATCAATATCTCCTTGAATATTTTCTAAAATATCTGCAATGATTTCTTTAGGGTTAGTTTTTGCAAGAAGTTGCGGCACTTTTCTGAAAATTATTTCTCTTTCGCTTAAAAACTCTATTCCATAGCCAAACCGTTCAAATTTTTGGAGGTTTTCTTTTATCAATTCAGCTTCTGTTGATGATATTTCAATCACATCTGATACAAAAAGCATTTGCGATATAACATTTTTTTCGGATTTTAATTTTTCATAAATATATCTTTCTTCTGCAATATGCTGGTCAACTATTTCTAATCCTTCTTCACTGTCTATTAAAATATAAGTGTCACGGTATTGACCGATTATATTTTCTTGGGCTTCAACAGTTTGTTGCTGCGGAGCAAAAAATTTTTTTTGTTCATTTTTTTCAATGCTCAAAGACTGATGTTCAAGTTTCTCCATCGCCGTGTCAGAAATAAACATAGTATCAGTTTGTTCATCTACATAAAACTCTTTTGAAGGATGTTTTGATGGGAATTGGATTATCCCTGATGGAATACTTTCCTGAGTTTGGATTTCCGGCTGATTTGTTATTATTTGTCTATTAATTGTATTATCTCTTGAAATAGGGATATAATTTTTTTCTACATAGTTAGATAACCCTGCTTCAATTGATGTGTAAATAAAATTGAAAATTTGGTTTGGATTTTTATAACGAACTTCTTTTTTTGTCGGGTGAACATTAACATCAACGTCGTGTGGTGGAATTTCCAGATTTAGAACAACTAACGGGTATTTATTATTTGCAGTTAGGTTTTTGTAAACGGTATCAATAGCTTTTTGAAAAACCGGACATTTTACTCCGCGTGAATTTATGTACATGTGGTAACTTTTTTTACTTGAACGAGTGTAATCAGGTGTACTTACAAAACCGCTTATTTTAAATCCTGCAAGTTCATCTGTTTTTAAAACCTCTTTTAGATTATTTGCAACATCTGCTGAGTATACTTCTTTAATTGTTTGTATCAAATTTTTTTGACCGGTTGTTTTTAAAACAGTTTTTCCAAATTTTTTTAACTCAATAGAAACTTCAGGGTGAGCAAGCGCAATTGTTTGAATTACCTCTTGAATGTATGAGAATTCTGTATTTGAATTTTTCAAAAATTTTAAACGAACCGGTACATTATAAAATAATTCTTTTATATCCATAATTGTTCCGATGGCACAACCGGTTTCAACTTTATTAACTTCTGAGTTCTCACATTTAACTTTTGTTCCCGTTTCAAAATCTTTTGTTCTTGTAGTGCAGGTAAGTTTCGAAATGGAAATAATACTGGCAAGAGCTTCTCCTCGAAATCCCAGTGTTCTTATATCAAAAAGGTCTTCATCTTCTTGAAGTTTGCTTGTCGCGTGTTTTGAAAATGCAAGTAAAATATCATCGGGATGAATTCCACAGCCGTTATCAGCAACTCTTATATCTCTGCAGTTATTGTTAATTTCAACACTTATTTTTGTGGCGCCTGCATCTATTGAATTTTCGGTTAATTCTTTAACTACAGATGCGGGGCGTTCAATAACTTCGCCGGCAGCAATCTGATTTATTAAATTTTTCGATAATTGTTTAATTCTTCCCATAATATCCCCTAAATCTTAATATCAATCTACCTCAAACACAAAATCATCTAAATGTTTGATTACAAATTTGAAACATTTTAATAAGATTGAATGGTAAAAAAATAATTACAGACGGTGGAGGACATTGTGGTAAGGAAACCAACTTCAAATTTAAAATTACAACCTAAGAAACAGGCTGATTTGCAGATTGTAAAAGCTCCTGAGGTTAAGACAACAAAATACAGTGATATAAATTTGAAAAAATGGAGAGATTATGCACATATCCTTACTGGCACGCTATGGCAATTCCCGTCAAGATTAAAGCAGCACGGTCATTCTAACGAATATCACGGAAACTACATTCCGCAAATTGCCCAGCAAATGTATGAAAGATATACCAAAAAGAATGATATTGTGTTAGATTTATTTTTTGGTTCCGGAACATCTGGTATTGAAGCTATTAATATGCAAAGACGCTGTATAGGTGTCGAATTAAAAGATGATTTGGCAGAAAGTGTTTCTGAAAAATTTACTCCAAAACAGCTGGTGACTGATGTAAATATTATCTGCGCAGATTCAACTTCGGAGTGTGCTGTCGATAAGATTAAAGCAAGGCTTGAAATTATGGGTGAGCAAAAGGCCCAATTCTTAATGCTGCACCCCCCATATGATGATATTATCAAGTTTTCTGATAAGAAAGAAGATTTATCTAATTGTGCTACAACAGAAGAATTTTATGATATGTTTGAAAAAGTTGCCCAAAATGGTTATGATTTATTAGAAAAGGGAAGATTTGCCTGCTTAATTATTGGTGATAGTTACAAAAATTCCGAAGTTCAGCCATTAGGATTTGAATGTATGAACAGGATGAGAAAATTAGGTTTTGTTTTAAAATCAACAATTGTAAAAGATATTCAAGGGAATGAACGGGGTAAAGGCAGAACAGCTAATCTATGGCGTTATAGGGCACTTGCCGGTGGATTTAGTATATTCACGCATGAGTATATTTTTGTCTTCCAGAAAGTTTAATAAAATCAAAAACGGGTTTTTAAACCCGTTTTTGATTTTATGCCTCATATCGTTTAAATGATTTTTCGATTGCTTTTGTAATTACAGATTTTGTTGTATCGTATTCTGTTGTTAGTGAAGAAATTTCTGTATCTAAATTTTTCATTTTCATATCAATGGTTTCTTCTTTATTTTCGATTTTTGTTTTTTCAGTATTATATTTAGCTTCTGCTTTTGCGATTGTTTCTTCATCAGTAACTTCAAGTATATATTTGTCTGTAGAGTAGTTACCCTGATAATAGAAACCATCATCACTGATTGAGGATATGAAAGCCATACCGCCTTTAAGCATTTCACTGAGGTAGTTTTCGTCGTCAATTTGTGGATTTTCTGTCCAGCCATTCAGACAAATCGAATTAAACATTGCATCGTAGAAATTTGCATATAATGTAGTGTCATCATCTTCAATTTCGCTTTCTGTAGCAATTGTAAATGTGAAATCATCTTGAGACGGGTCATACAGGTTGCTATTATTTTTATCACCCTTTTGGTAAGAATATTCGGTCTTATCCAGACCTTTCATATAAGTTACATAGGAGGTCAAAAATGCTTTTGCAATATTATTCAAGTTTACTGCAACTGTTGCGTTGTCATTTTTTCTGGTGTGAAAACCGCCTTCAGTTTCGGTTATACTATACGTAATACCCATATATTGAGAAGCTTTTTTGGCAACATAAGCTTGGAATCCGTTGTTTCCTTCTCCTCTGAAGGTTTCTGTTCCGTTAGCCTGCAAATCAGATTGCTGGAATTTGTCAGCATTGTCTTGCAGTTTATGGTTTGGATAAAGTAAGTCATATACTTCATTATAGGCAAATTCAACCGCAGTTTTTCCTGCCGGAGTTCCTCCGAGTACGGCAGAGAATTGATCTTGAATCCAGCTTAAAATACTTTTTGAATCTTGAGTGTCTTCAACCAAATCTCTTTGAAGTTCTGCTCCTGTTAAAGTAGGGACATGACCATCATTTTTACCCTCTCCGGATTCATATGCCAGGTTATATTGTGCTTTATCATTTAATAAATCTGCTATTGTAATTTCAACAGGATTGCCATTGTATAATTGTTCAACTGTACCATCGGCTGTTACTTTAACAATCCTCTGCGCTTTCCCTTGATCACTGTCAGAATTGCCAAGATTTACACCATCAGCTGTAGTACTGTTAGCGTACGCATTGAACAAATCTATCAATTGGTTATAACTAATTTCTGTAGTACCCTGAGTTACTCCCATTGTATTACCAAGACCAACCGTATTACCATAAGTTGTTCCTTGGATTGTAGTGGCTTGGTTTGCGGTTATAATATTTTGACCGGCAAGTGCTTCAATAAATTTATTACGAACATCTGAAGATGGTGTTCCTAATAATCCTTCAGCAGGGATACCGGCAGCTCTCGCTGCTGCCGCAAGTGAGGAATTCAGAATAACTCTGTTTTGAGTATCCGTAACTAATTTTGGATAATAATCGTTATAAACAGAAGGTGACATTAATAATCCATATGTCAAAGGCATATCACTATCCCCTGAACCATAGTAATCATATACAAGTTTTGTTGCGTTCAGGGAATTTTGATAATCTGTTGAAATTTTTTCCATATCACGTGAAAGTGAAAGTTTTTGGTGAGATAAGTTCATAGACTGAAACTCACAGTCAGCTTTTCTGGCTGTTATTGTTAATAATCTAGCTTGTGATGCTGCTAAGCCCATTGCTTTCCTTTCATTGATTTTGTCTAAATTTCGTAACTCTGGTTGTTTCCATGTAGTATTACGGTATTTTAGGGTTTAAACTTTAGAAATACGGATTTTGTTTGTAACAAAAATTAACAATTTTTAAAATTAAATATTTGTTCTATCATAGATTTATGGATGTTATTACACAGAAGGGAAGAAATATGACAAAAAGAATCGGTATTGATGTTGGCGGAACAAATGTAAAAATCGCTTTAGTTGATGAAAAGGGTAAAATAATTTATTCAAACAGTGTTCCAACGTACGCTCAAATGGGTTATGAATACACTGTTAATAATATCAAACAAGCGATTAGAGATTTGATGAAAGAAACAAATACCGGGGCTGAAGATATTCAAGGTATTGGATTTGATTTTCCGGGGCAGGTTGATTATAAAACAGGTGTTGTTAAACTAGCTCCGAATATTCCGGGCTGGGTAAATGTTCCTATTGCCCAAATGATAGAAGATGAATTTCATATTCCAACACGTATTGATAATGATGTTAGATGCGCAGCATTAGGAGAAATGAATTTTGGGGCTGGTAGAGGCTGTGAAAACTTTATTTGTATTACAGTTGGTACAGGTATAGGTTCAGGGCTTGTGATAAACGGTAAACTGGTTCGAGGAGCTGCAAATGCAGCAGGTGAAATTGGTCATATAAAGTTACAAAGTGTCGGCGGGCCTATTTGTGGATGTGGAGATACAGGTTGTCTGGAAGCCTTTGCATCAGGTCCTAGCATTGTTGCGATGGCTCAGGAATATTTAAAAGGTGGAAAATCAACAAAATTTAGAGAAATGGCAGGTGCGGAAGGCGAAATTACTCCATATATTGTGGCAAAAGCTGCTGAAGCCGGTGATCCTGTTGCGAAAAGAATCTTTGAAATTATTGGTGAGTATATTGGAATTGGTTTAACAAGTGTAATCAATCTTTTAAATCCTGAACGTGTAATTATTGGCGGCGGGGTTGCAGAAGCAGGAGATTTACTTTTAAATCCTATTAGAAAAACGATTAAAGAAAGAGCAATGTTAGTTGCCGGTTCGTCAGTAGAGATTGTTCCTGCAGAATTGGGTAATTCCGCGGGTGTAATCGGTGCTTCTATGTTGATTGAAGAATAAGTTTTAATATTTAAAAATCAAATACGGGTTTTATTGCTAAGGGGTGAATATAGAATGTATTTACCCCTTTCTAAAGCGATCAGACAGATAACTTAGGATTGCTCCGCCGATTTCTTCATTCGGATCAAACGGTTCGTTTGGATTGTATGGTTTTAGCGAATTTTGTATAAGCATTTTAACAAGTGGTCCAAATGCGTCAGGAACTTGAATTTTACGATAAATTCCTGCTAAAAATGTTTGAATGTTAGGAGAATTTGTATTGTTGAATCGTGCAAAAACGGGATAAAGTTTATCAATACCTTTTGTTCCGTTATCAATCATTCTATCCATAATATATAGGGTTTCTGTAATCTGTGCTTCATTGTTTGATTGTGATAAAATTGTCGAAAGATACGGAATGGCATTTTCTTTTTGTTTTACAAAATAGTCAACCTCATTTTTGTCAAACAAGCAATAGTTCCTTCCTTGTTCCGGAAGTTTGCAAGATGTACAATTGTACTGCGGCTGAGGTGCCGGGTTTGTATAGTTTACCCATTGAACTTGTTGTATCATATACTGCGAATCCTTATGGTTTAAAGATAACTTAAACTGTTATTAAATTCAAGTAAAGTTTTTATGTTATACTTTAGTTGAGGATAAATGGAGTAAACAAAAATATGAAAGAAAGTTATTTTCCGCAAGAAATAGAAAAAAAGTGGCAAGGTATTTGGGAAGAAACTAAAGCTTTCAAAACTTTAGATAAATCAGACAAACCTAAATATTATGCGTTATCAATGTTCCCGTATCCTTCAGGGAAACTGCATATGGGACATGTTAGAAATTATACTATTACGGATGTCATTGCGCGTTTTAAGAAGGCAAACGGTTTCAACGTGTTGCATCCGATAGGATGGGATAGTTTTGGCTTACCGGCTGAAAATGCTGCAATGCAGCACAATGCTGATCCTGAAACCTGGACAGATGAAAATATTAAATATATGACTAAACAGTTAAAAATGCTTGGTCTGTCTTATGATTGGGATAGAGAGGTTACAACCTGCAAACCTGATTATTATAAATGGACACAGTGGTTATTTTTACAACTTTATAAAAAGGGTTTGGTATACAAAAAGGAGGCTGCTGTAAACTGGTGTGATCAATGTGGAACTGTTCTTGCAAATGAGCAGGTAATTGATGGTAAATGCTGGAGATGTGACAGTGTTGTTGAGAAAAAATATTTATCACAATGGTTTATCAAAATCACTGAATATGCTGATGTATTGTTAGAAGATTTGGATAAACTTCCTGGTTGGGGTGATAATGTTAAGACAATGCAGGCAAATTGGATTGGAAAATCAAAAGGGGCAATTTTTAAATTTCCGGTTGTAGACGCTCCAAACGGTGAAACAATTGAAGTTCCAGTATATACAACAAGACCTGATACGGTGTTTGGTATAACTTATCTTGTTGTTGCTCCTGAATATAAAGATATTGAAAAACTTACAACAGCTGAAAATCGTAGTGCAGTTGAAGCTTACAGGGCAAATGCACGTAAAATGTCTGAGATTGAAAGACTTTCGACTGAACGTGTAAAAACAGGAGTTCCATTGGGTACACATTGTAAAAATCCATTTAATGGTGAAATTTTCCCTCTTTGGACAGCCGATTATGCTCTTGTAGAATATGGAACAGGTGCTGTTATGGCAGTTCCAACCCATGATACACGTGATTTTGATTTTGCACAAAAATATAATTTACCAATGAAAGTTGTTATTGAAGATAAACAAAATCCGAGTGATTGTAAAGATGCGGCTTATACAGAACCCGGAGTTCTTGTAAATTCAGGAGAATTTGATGGTTTAAAAAATGAAGATGCTAAAAAAGCAATTACAAAATGGGCTGTAGACAAAGGATTTGGAGAATTCAAAACTCAATACAGACTAAGAGATTGGTTAATTTCACGTCAAAGATATTGGGGTGCACCTATACCTGTTGTATATTGCGATAAGTGCGGAATTCAGCCGGTTCCTGAAGATCAGCTTCCTGTAATGCTTCCTAAAGATGTTGATTTTTCGGTTGCCGGAAAATCACCTATCACAACCTCAAAAACATTCAAAGATACAGTTTGTCCGGTATGTGGCGGGCATGCTACACGTGAAACAGATACAATGGATACATTCGTTTGTTCAAGCTGGTATTATTTGAGATACGCTGATGCAAACAATGCTGATAAATGTTTCGATAGAGAAACCGTAAATCATTGGCTTCCTGTTGATCAATATGTTGGGGGTATTGAGCACGCAATTTTACACTTATTGTATTCAAGATTTTTTACAAAAGCGTTACGAGATTGCGGACTTTTAGATTTTGACGAACCGTTTAAAAATCTTTTGACTCAAGGTATGGTACTAAAAGATGGTTCAAAAATGTCAAAATCAAAAGGGAATACAGTTGATCCGGATGAAATATTTGAGAATTACGGTGCAGATACTGCAAGACTATTTATCTTATCAGATTCCCCTCCAGCAAGAGATTTTGACTGGTCTGATGCAGGTGTTGAAGGCTGCTACAAATTCTTGAACAGAGTTTGGAGATTGATTTCAACAAATCAAAAAAATATTAACCTTGATTATAAATTGAACTTCCCGCTGGAAAAATCGAACGATGATTTGGTAAGAGTTGCTCATATGGCAATCAAGGGAATTACTAATGACATATCTAATGACTTCCAGTTTAATACAGTAATTTCAAAATACAGAGAATTGACTAATGCGATTTATGATTGGCAGGCTAAAAAATCAGATTTGTCTGACGAAGATAAAAATGTTTTAAGTTTTGCGATTATTTCGCTGATGAAGTTGATGTCACCTGTAGCAGTTCACTTAACAGAGGAAGCCTGGAGTGAATTGGGTGGAGTTGGTTCAATTCATGAACAGTCCTGGTGCAAGTGGGATGAAAATCTTGCAAAATCAAGTTCTATAACTTTAGTTATTCAGGTTAACGGAAAAGTTAAAGATAAAATAGAAGTCGAGGAAGCTCTGAATCAGGAAGAATTGAAACAAACTGCTTTAAACAGTGACAAAATTAAATCACTGATTGATGGAAAAACAATAGTTAAGGTTATTGTTGTTCCTAAGAAGCTGGTAAATATTGTAGTAAAATAGCAGTTGTAAAATAAAAAAAATGCCTTCTATTCTTAGAAGGCATTTTTTATTTATATTTTTATTCCGAAAACTGTTTTTAGTCCAAATTTAAGTGTTTTGTAAATAGCTTTTTCAAGCATTGTCATTGGAAAAATTATTGGCGGGTAATACATATCAATATTTTCAAAATCTTTCCAGGTAGCTTGTTTGTTATTTTTGATAAATGATTTTAGTTTGCTGTTTACAGCTGGATTTTTGGTGTTCATTCCATATTTGTAGTAAAAAATGTGTGGAACTCTATTGGGAGTAAATCCTACATCCGCAGAAAGATGGAAATTCCCTTCACAGCCCAATTTTTTGCTATATTTTTTGGCGAAATTGAGCATTGCTGTTCCAAAACCAGAACCCGAGCAGTTTGAACTTAAATACCAAACATATAGTGATGGAACATTTTTCTTTCCGTCTCTATCTATTAATTCCGGAAAACATTTCATTGTAGCATATTTACCTGATTCAGATTTTTTTGTTGAAAACATAACAAATCTATCGACTGTCTCTCCAAAATAGTCTGTATATTGTTGAAGGATTAGTTTATCAGGCAGCTTTTTTTGAGTACCATATTTATATGGTGGGAATTTCAGTGAATTATTTTGTTTAGTAATTAACGGTTTGAGTTTTGGAATCATCTTTATGCCTTTGTTTTACAGATAATTAAATACTTCTGAAAAATTATTTTTAAATTTAAAATATTTTTCCAATTCTTTTCCGTTAGTATCTACATTTTTTGCTATGTACATCGGAACATCTCCACCATAAGTTTTTGAGTTTATTTTAGAATTCGTTTTTATACATTCATCAATGTGTTTTGCTAATGTCGAATTAAATCGGCTAAAATTAAATCCCATTTTTCTAAAAAAAATGTATGGAGGGCGGGAAGGATCAAAGCGTGAAGATGCAATGGTATGGATGTTGCCAAAACAGAAGTTTCTTAAACTTTCTTTTTTTGCTATGTTTATAAATGTTTTACCAACTCCGGAGTTTCTTTTATAGGAAAATAGTCTGTCAATAAAAAATGAACGATAAATATCAGCATCGGGAGAAAAATGCCTGTATTTGTCATAAAGAGTCTCCGGCACAGCTTTCATTATGCCGACAATACTGCCTCCTTTATCAATCATATGGTATATATATAAACCTGTATTTTTACTTTTTGTTTTGTAGGTAATATATTCAGTTATTTTAGGTTTTCTGATTGGAGGAAATTTTAACATAGTGTTTTAATAAATGGTGCTGAATAATAAATTTTGCCAAATTCAATATATAATGTTAACAAATAATAATATTCAATATTAAAAGATATTTTGATATATAATAAGAGAAAGAAGTAGAGATTATATAAATAGTAGGGATAAAATTTTGAAAAAGAAATATCATTTTATAGCAATAGGCGGCGTTGGAATGAGCGGACTTGCGAAATATTTGTTACAAAAAGGTTTTGAGGTTTCCGGCTCTGATATAAACGATAGTAAATATGTACAGAAAGTGAAAAAATTAGGTGCAAAAGTTTTTATCGGACATGATGAAAATAATGTTCCGGATGATTGTATTGTGGTTGCAAGTACCGCAATTAGGGATAATAATCCGGAAATACAAAAAGCTAAAAGGTTAGGATTACCGATTTGGCACAGATCGGATTTGCTTGCAGAAATTGCTAAAGATGAAGAATACTTTATCGGTTACTCCGGAACTCACGGTAAAACTACAACAAGTGGTCTGTGTTCTTATGTATTGGAACTTGCAGGACTAAAACCATCTTATGTCGTGGGTGGAACTATTCCTGAAATTGATACAAATGCAAATGCAGCACACGATAAATTTTTTATTGCAGAACTTGATGAAAGTGACGGAACTATTGTAAAATATTCTCCAAATCTTGTAGTTGTAAATAATTTAGAACCTGACCATTTGGATTTTTATACAAACGGTTTAGAGTCTATTTTGGAAACGTTTGAAACATTTTTATCCAATTTGCGTGAAAACGGTATTGTATTAACGAATATGGATAATGAAGGTGTGAAAAGACTTGTTAAATATTTTTCTGTTAAACCGTTACCGCATAATGCCAAATTTGTGACATATTCAATTGGTGGTAATACGGATTATTCCGCAAAGAATATTAACTACGGAGAAGATTTTACAACATTTGATATCCTTTATAAAGGAGAGTTGATTACTAATTTAAAAATTTGTCTTAAAGGAGTTCATAACGTATATAATTCTCTTGCAGTTTGGGCAAGTCTTCATCAATCAGGTGTTGAGATGGAACTTGTAAATTCTCATTTTGCGACATTTACAGGTATGGGAAGACGTTTTCAAAAAGTTGGAGAATTTGATGGAATTACTATTTATGATGATTATGCGCATCATCCTACAGAAATCAGAGCAACATTATCTTCTTCAAAATCATTTAAAAACAGAAATGTAATTGCCGTATTCCAGCCTCACAGATATACTAGACTTCAAAATCTATGGAACGATTTTATGGGTGCTTTTTCGGATGTAGATAGGGTTATTGTAACTGATGTATATGCTGCAAGTGAAGACCCGATTGAAGGGGTTAGCTCTTCAGCTTTTACGAATGAATTAAAAGAAAAAATTGATATTCCTTGTGAAAATATTGCAGGTAATATACCTGATGTTGCAAAGAAACTTTATCCTACATTAAAATCAGGTGATGTTGTTATCGGACTTGGTGCCGGAACTATTACCAATTTAGGAAAAGAATTATTAGCTTTAAGCAAGGAGAAAGTTAAGGTTGAGAACTAACTGTGAAAAAAATTTTGATATAAAAAAACTTACTACATTTAAAGTTGGCGGATTTATTGAAGAGGTGTTTTTCCCGCAAACAGTAGAGGAGTTTGCCGGTATTTTGAATGAAAAAAAAAATATCAAAGTTTTTGGAAATCTTTCAAATACATTGATTTCAGACAGTGGTTACAAAGGCAGTATTGTTGTCACAACCAGAATGGATGATATTAAAATTGAGGGATCTAGAGTTATTGCAGGTTGTGGAGTAAGAGGGCCGAAACTTTCACAAACTGTCTGTAAATCAGGTTTGTCAGGTTTGGAATTTATGATAGGCTTTCCGGGGTCTGTCGGCGGGGAAGTGTATATGAATGCTTCTGCAAATTCACAGGCTGTTAGTGATAAGTTGGTTAGTGTAACCTGTTTTGATCCGTCTTGTGGTGTGGTTAAATTTTCAAAGGATGATATGGAATTTGGCTACAGAACTTCTCGTTGTCAAAGGGAAAATTTAATCATACTTGAGGCGGAGTTTGAACTTGATACTATGCCGACAGAACAAATTCAAGCTCGCATGAATCAAAATCTGGTTTTTAGAAGAACCCATCAACCATCTTTGACACTTCCTAACTGTGGTAGTGTGTTTAAAAATCCGCAGGGGGATTCTGCCGGAAGACTTTTAGAATCTGTCGGGGCAAAACAAATGTCGCAAGGTGGTGCGATGGTGTGGGAAAATCATGCAAACTTTATTGTGAATAAAAATAATGCTTCTTCAAAGGATATTTTAAAGTTAATGTATCAAATGTATACATCTGTAAAAGAACGATATAATATAGAATTAAAACCTGAAATAATATTTTTGGGAGGAAATAATCAAGAGGAAAACGAATTATGCAAAATATTGTACAAAAAATAGATAAAGATTCAAAAATCGCTGTTTTATGCGGTGGTATGACTTCAGAAGCAGAAATATCAAGACGTTCAGGCAAGGGTTGTTTTGAGGCGTTGCAAAGACTTGGATATAAAAATTCTGAACTTGTTGAGGTTGATTGTAATATCACTCAAAAACTTAAAGATGGTAAATATGATTATGCATATAATGCACTTCATGGTAAATATGGGGAAGATGGTTGTATTCAGGGAGTTTTGGAAATTATGCAAATCCCTTATACCGGTTGCGGTGTTATGTCTTCTGCAATTTGTATGAATAAAGAGTATACCAAACGTATTTTGTCAACAAATCCGGATATTCCATTGGCAAAATCTGTTTTTGTTCAAAAAGGCGAAGATGTAATGGATAAAACTAAAGATTTAAAATTCCCTGTGTTTACAAAACCTGTTTCAGAAGGTTCCAGTTTTGGGATGTCTAAGGTTAATTCTCGTGATGAGCTTCAAAAAGCTTATGATGATGCAGTAAAATATAATGATGATGTTTTAATCGAAGAATTTATTGATGGTGCGTTTGTAACTGTCGGGGTTTTGGAGCAGGACGGTGAAAATTTTGCTACAGAAATTCTTGAAATAAGACCTAAAAATGAATGGTATGATTATGAGGCTAAGTACACTCCGGGGATGTCAGAATTTATTCTTCCTGCCGAATTGAATGAAGATTTAACAAAAAAAGTAAAAGAAATTGCTGTAAAATCTCATCAAACAACAGGATGTAGAGGAGTTTCCAGAGTCGACTTTATGGTAGGAAAAGACGGTGTTCCTTATGTGATTGAAATTAATACATCTCCGGGAATGACTGCTACAAGCGATCTTCCGGCTCAATCAAGGGTAATGGGAATAAGTTATGATAATTTAGTTCAAATTATATTAAACGGAGCAGGATTAAATAAATAATGACAGAGTCAGATTTTGACAAAATAGATAATACCGAAGAAGTTCAAGATGAGTTTGCACTTGCAAAACATTCTGTCAAGCACAAACGTATTGAACGTAAAATTAGGAAAAAACGTAAAAAAGTAAACCGATTAAAGGCCTTTTTACGTTTTATTATACTAGTTTTACTGCTTTTTTTGACTTATGAATTTGTGAAACTTCCGGGATGGTATTTACCGGTTGATGTTTTTAAAAATCCTGCAGAAAGAGTGGAAGTTGTTAATAATAAAATAATTCCGACTTATGAGATAAACAAATCTTTAAAAGATATTAAAGTAAAAAAACTTCCTATATTTTTATTTAAAGTTTACCCGATTAAACAAGAATTATTTAAAATTCCTGTAATTAAAAAGGTTTATGTACGGCGCTATGGTTTTCCTGCAAGAATACAGATTATTGTAAGGGAAAGGGAGCCTATTGCACTTGTAAAAATTGATTTGAACGCGAAACCTGCAGCATTTTTTACCTCTGACGGAGTGCTTATTCACAATAAAAGTTATATGAATTTGTCTGATTATTCGTCAGCCCTGAAAATTTTGACCTCTCCTTCAAGTCTTAATAAAGATATGGGTGTAAAACGAATTCGTTATATTGAAAAAATTGTAAAAGCTGTTGAAACATATTCTGATGAAAAAGTTGAATATATTGATATGCGTAATCCTAATGATGTTTATGTAAAAATTAAAACAACAAGTATACGTCTTGGGACATTAGATAGTACGGTATTTGAAAGGATAAAAAGAATATACACAATTCTTCCTCAAATTACCGAGGTTGACAGCCAGATTAAGTATATTGATTTGAGCTGGGATAAGGTAAATTATTTAAAATTGAAAAAATAATAAAGAAATATGAGTTTTAGTGAAAGATATAAAAAGATAAAGCAGCTTGTTCAAATTGAGCTCGGGCAGATAGAACAGCAAATGATAGAGGTTATTAATATACGAGAACCTCTAAGATCCGTGTTGATAAATTTTCTAAAAGCTCCATCAAAAAGAATTCGTCCGGTTTTATCTTTGTTGTATATGAAAGCTTGCTCAAGTAAAATTTCAAAATCTCAATTGGATTTGTTGACGGTTGTGGAACTTGTTCACAATGCTTCATTAATTCATGATGATGTTATTGATGAAAGTAAATTAAGGCGCGGGCACAAAAGTCTTAGTGCAGAGTTTGATAATAAACTTGCCGTTATATCAGGTGATTATATTTTATCTCTGGCAATGGGAAAACTTTCAGGACTTGGTAGTCTTGAAATAGTAAGAATTTTTTCCAATACAATCAGGCAAATGTGTATTGGTGAAGTTAACCAAAATTTTGATAGATACAAAATAGGAACCATTGAGGATTATGTTGAAAAAACGAAAAATAAGACGGCATATCTTTTTGAAACAGCACTTGTATGTTGTGCGAAACTAAATACAACTCCTGTTGATATAACAAAAATTAGTGAATTTGGAATAAATACAGGTATTGCGTTTCAGATAAGGGATGATTTAATTAATTTGTCAAAAACTGACTTATCAAAGCCTGTTAACAATGATATAGAAGATGGAATTTATAATGCACCTGTTATATTTGCGGGTGATAGCAATGATTATTTTTCGGGTATTGAAAAAACCAAGGATTTGTTAAATAATTATATCAATAACGCAAGGCAGAAGATAGATTCCTTGCCTGATAATGAATATAAACAAGCAATAGAAGAGTTTTTGGAGCTTTTGAGTGATGTTTGAAATAAGTGAAATGTGGCAAAATTATAAAACACGATTAAAGGAAAAAAGAGAAGCTGATTGGATGAATTTTAAGGCAAAGTTACCGGAGGGCATTCAAAATTTTTTGGATAAACTTGAGATTGCCTATGCAAAATATAAACAGAGTGCTCTTTGTGAGATTATTGAAACAGTAGTATTTGTTATTGTAATGGTAATTCTTATTCGCTTTTTTATTGTGGAAATTCGCTGGATCCCTTCAGGTTCTATGAAACCTACACTTGTTGAAGGGGATAGAATTGTTGTTGAACGTTTTTCAAGATTTTTTTCAGGACCTCAACGTGGTGATATTATGGTGTTTTATCCTCCGTCAACTCAACTTTCTAACGAGCCGCTTCCTTTATTAGCAAGGCTCACCGGGATCTTTTGCAAGGATATAGCATATATCAAGCGCGTTGTCGGTATGCCCGGAGATAAGGTTGAAATTAAATTTGAAAAAAATGGTTCAGCCTATGTTTGGATTAATGATAAAAAATATAAAGAAGATTATATTCAAAGTATTTACAGTTATTCGTCCTGTCCTACATTCAATGGTACAAGGGATGTATCGGGAAATGTTAATATTGCAAAATGCGGACCGTTTATTATACCTGAAGATAGTTATTTTATGATGGGAGATAACAGAGGCAACTCTCAGGACAGCAGGTATTGGGGAACTTTAAAGCGTGACAGATTTATAGGGCGTGCAGTTACTGTATTTTGGCCGGTTAATAGAATAAAAACACTTCAGCATCTGAAAATCGATGTTTCATTGGATAAAAAAAAATAACGATAAATAAATTATGAATATTACTGCAGGAAAATATAAAGGACAAAAGATTATAGCGCCTGATGAAAATATTACCCGTCCGACATTATCTAAGGTTAGAATGAGTGTTTTTAATACTTTACAATCAATGGTTGATTTTGAAAGTTCCAGTTTTTTGGATATGTTTTCGGGTTCCGGAGTTATGGGCTTGGAAGCGTTATCCCGCGGGTTCTCAAGGGTTGTTATGATTGAGAAGAATAAAAAAGTTTTTGGAATAATTAAATCAAATTTGAAAAAGTTTGAAAATGGTAACGACATTAAAGTTTTATTGGGTGATAGTATAAAGATGTGCTCAAAGTTTTCTAAAAAATTTGATATAGTTTATATTGATCCGCCATATTTTTCAGGGGTTTATGAATCCAGTTTGGAAGCGGCAAAATCAGTTTGCAGCGGGATAATTATTTTAGAACATGTTGTGGATGTAAATTTCGATGGATTTAATGTCTTAAAACAGAAAAAATACGGGAATAAGTTTATAACTTTTTTAGAGGTATAGACGAAACTCTGGGTTTAGAATATAATCTATGAAGATTTTGAATAATTTTTATGATAGAGGATTTGGCATGGAAAAGAAAAAACAAAAATTGTTGTTAATAAAACTGTCATCACTCGGAGATGTAATTTTTAATGTTCCATTGGCAAATGCATTAAAAGATGCGGGATATGAGGTTACCTGGCTGGTTTCAGAGAAGGGAATTCAGGTTGTTCAAAATAATCCTTGTGTGGATAAAGCGATTTTAGTTCCTATTCAAAAATGGAAAAAACGCGGAATGTGTTTGGAAAATTTCAAGGAATATTTAACGATTTTAAAGCAGCTAAGAGCTGAGAAGTTTGATATTGCAATTGATTCTCAAATGATGTTAAAAAGTTTGTATTGGATGTTATTTTGCGGGGCAAAACGCAGAATTATTTCTAAAGAAGCCAGAGAAATGGCTATTTTGGGAGGTAATGAATGGATTGATGATATTTCTTATGCTCCCGATTCACCTATTGTATTGAACTATTTAAAATATGCTCAATACTTGGGTATAGATATAAACCCTGGCAGTATAAAAGTTTCATTGCCGGAAAGAAGCAGCGAGCAGATTAAGAAAATTGACGAACTCCTTTCAGGAGTTGATGCATCTAAGCCGCTGGTTGTAATTGCCCCTGCTACAACGTGGGCAAATAAGCATTGGCAAAAAGATAATTGGCGGGAGGTTGTGAAATCTATTGGTGATAAATGCAATATTGTTTTTACCGGTGGTCCTAATGATAATGAGCTTATTGAATATTGCAATATAGACGGAAAACATTTAAATTTAGCCGGAAGAACTGATATTATGGAATTGATGGAATTATTTTCAAGAGCAAAACTTGTTATGGCACCGGATAGCGGAAGTGCCCATTTAGCTTGGGCATCAGCCAATCCTGCTGTTATAACTATTTTTACTTGTACTCCAAAAGATGTTTTAGCACCTTATGGTAATAAGAATAAATATGTTGCATTAGGAGGTAGCGGTCTGGCTTGCCAGCCTTGTTTTAAACGAAAATGCAGATGTGCTGATAAAGATGCTTGCACGTATTCTCCTGCTCCGGAACAAGTTGTGAAAGTCGTTGAGCGCTTGATATTTTAGTAAAAAAGTTGTATAATTTAATATATTCAATATTTTGCAAAGGGTGTTAATGGGTTTATTTGATAAATTTAAAGAAGTTACAAAAAAGGTTTCGGAGGTAGAGCGTAATATTTACCATGAAAAGCGTGATTATCTTGAGATTTATGAGCGTAATATTGAGTTAGAACGTGAAATTGCAGAGCGTACTGAGGAATTAAATGATGCCAATAAACGTATGTTTACCCTTCAACACATCTGGGATATGATGAATTCTTCTACCCCTTTGGAAAATGTTTTGGAAGCTATTGTAAACAGTACCCAGGGTGAACTGGGGTATATGCACTGTGCAATTATAAGAAAATTTGTCGATGAAGAAGGCGAATATATGCGTGTTATTGCTCAATCAAATGATGGATTGATTGACAGATTAAATAATATAATTGGTCCTCCTGGAATTCAGACAAGGCGGTTAAATTATTCACCTGAAAGTGTTTTTGCCGATACAATGAATCGACGAACAATTATTCAAACCAAATCCATTGATCTTTCATTGTCAGCGGTTCTGCCTATGTTATCGAAAGAAACTGTTGATAAAGTTATTTTAAACCAGCCCGTAAAGTCAGTTGTTGTTGTGCCTCTTGTAGCGCAGGGAAAGGAGTTTGGCTGGTTTTGTATTTTTTCGGCAAGAGAAGAACTTGCAAGTGCTGAAATGGATTTTCTGGGGTTATTTGCAAAACAAATTGAAATGGCTATTACTATTGCAGATTTGTTCCAAGCTGTCAGAGAGCAGGCGGTTACAGATGCGTTGACAGGTTTGTATAACAGGCGTTATTTTGAAGAAGCGTTGGAAAAAGAGGTTCAGCGTGCAAAGCGTCAGAAACAGCCGTTTTCTATTATTGGTATCGATCTTGATTATTTGAAAAAGATTAATGATACATATGGTCATACTTTTGGGGACTTAGCAATAAAAACTATAGCGGATGTTTTAAAAGTCAACGCAAGATCTGTCGATGTTGCTGCAAGAATCGGCGGGGAAGAATTCAATGTTCTGTTACCCGGAATCAATTCAGAAGGAGCTCTTGTAGCAGCAGAAAGAATCCGGAGATCTATAGAAAGGGCTGAAATTGATACAGTAGGGCATATTACCGGAAGTCTTGGGGTTGCTACATATTTTGAGCATAGTGAAAATGCAGAAGAACTTCTTGAATTAACAGATCAAGCTATGTATACATCAAAACGTGAAGGAAGAAATCGTGTTACTGTTGCAAAACCTGTATCTGAAACTTATTGGCAGGAAATTGCAGTTAATACATTTATTGATATTTTATCTAAAAACAGAATTCCTAAGGCAAAACATCTTTCAAAGGAATTGTGTTTAAAACTTAAAGCTCCTGCAAATAAAGATGAAATGACAAAGGAGGCATTATATACAGTTGCCGATATGTTGACAAAATTGTATAATCCTATGCACACCGCAGGTTCTGTAAAAAACAAAGTTCTTATGGCGGTAAGTCTTGCCAAACGTTTTGATTTATCTAAAGAAGAAATAGACAATTTACGAGTTGCTGTTTTGTTGTATGATATCGGGAATTTAATGCTTCCATCTGATATATTGCAAAAAGCCACTCCGTTAACTGATGAAGAACGAGAAAAAATTAAAAATCATCCGGTTATTGCTGCTCGGGAAATTTTACAGCCGATATCGTATGTTCAGGATATTTTACCGATAATTGAGCATCACCACGAAAATTGGGACGGTTCAGGTTATCCTAATAAAATGTCTAAGGATGAAATTCCTCTAACATCACAAATTATACTTATTATTGATCAGTATTTTGCATTGATTGAGCAGCGTCCGTATAGAGCGAAACTTTCCACAAAAGATGCTTTGAGTATTATAAAAGCCGATATGGGTAAAAAATGGAACGAAAATCTTGTTAGAGAATTTATTTCATTAATTGAACATGATATTGTGTAAATTGGATGACTGTTGATTATTCCTTTATTTATATTCTTTTTGGAGTGTGATATAGTTTGATTATGAAGGAAAAGGATTTCATATCTGTAATTAAACGACTTTCTGAATCTAATTATATAGGAGATGATTGTGCGTATTTGAAAGATTTAGGGATTGTTGTGACTCAAGATAGTTTAGTTGAAGATGTTCATTTTAAGCTTGAGTATATAACGCCTTTTCAATTAGGTTACAAGTCGGTAATGGTAAATCTTTCAGATGTAGCTGCAAGTGGTGCTGATGCGGCTTATATTACTATTTCGCTTTCTTTGCCTTCTTATATTACGGAGGATTTTGTTGAAAATTTTTATAAGGGAGTAAAAGAAGCTTGTGCTGGGAAAATTCAGGTTATTGGCGGTGATATAACAGGCGGAGATAAAGTTTTTATTTCTATTTGTGCAATAGGAAAAACTTGTAAGCGTAAAATTTCTTCAAGGAGGAATGCAAAAATTGGATATAAAGTTTTAGTTTCAGGAGTACACGGCTCAAGTTCTGTTGGCCTGCAGCTTCTGCTGGAAGGTAAAAAGCAGCCTGAAAAATTTATAAAATCTCATCTTCTTCCTCAAGCACAAATTGAATTCGGTGCAAGAATTTCGCAAAATGTTTGTGAAGATTATGCGATGATGGATACTTCAGATGGTTTGATGGATGCGTTATCAACAATAGCAAATGATAGTGAAGTACTTTTGGAGATCGATTTTAATAAAATACCTATAGATGAGGATTTAAAAAATTTTTCTAATTGGCAGGATATGGTGTTGTTTGGCGGAGAAGATTATGGGATAGTAGCTGTTGTGCCGCAAAGTTGTCCTGATTTCGGGGTTGAAATCGGGCAGGTGAAGAAAGGTTTGGGAGTTGATTTGCTTTCAAATGACGGTACAGTTCACTATTTAAAACAAGATGTTGAAAATAAGGTGTTTAATCATTTTAAGACTACGTTTGATGATAAGATATTTACGGAGGATAAATGATATATAAAGCAATAATTACAGCCGGCGGTACGTCTTCAAGATTTGGGAATAGTAATAAACTGCTAGAAAAAATTAACGATAAAGAAATTATCAAATATACAGTGGAAGCATTTTTGCAAACTAATATTGATGAAATAATTATCTGTGCAAATTCTTCGATTATTGATGTTTTAAAAAAAATGTTTGACTGTGAGAGGGTAAAAATTGTTGAAGGCGGAAATTCAAGACAACAATCTGTTTATAATGGTTTAGTTGCGGCAAATGGTTGTGATTATGTGTTAATTCATGATGGAGCAAGACCCTTGATTACCCCTGAAATTATTTTAAATACAATGCGTGCGGTTGCCGAAAAGAAAGCTGTTTCTGTTATGACAAAAACAATTGATACAATAAAAGAAGTTGATGAAAATGGTAAAATAATTAAAACAATTGATAGGTCAAAACTGTATAATACCCAAACTCCACAGGCATTTGAGTACGATTTAATAACTTCTGTTCACGAAAAGTTTAAAGATAAAAGTTTTACGGATGATGCAGGCATGGCAGAGGCTTCAGGGTATGATGTTTATATTGTTGAAGGGGATTACAGTAACATCAAGGTGACTACTCAGACAGATATTGCCCTAATGAAAACATATTTGAATTATTAACATTTGTTACGAATTTCAGATATTTTGAAATTTGATATGGTTTATAATTTTTATAAATTTATAGACAATAAAGTAAGGAGAGCTGTAATGTCAGATATTCAGGATATTAAATCGGTAGATGAGCTTCGGAAAGCACAGGCGGCGGCTCAGGCTCAAGGAACTCAGATAACAAATTATAATCAGTGGGAGCAAATTCTTGAGAATTTAGAAACTGCAGGTATTCAATCAACCGGGACTTTTGATGGTGATGTAAAACTGCATGCTCAAGTAATGGAAAAAATAGAAGCCTTTATTGAAGAAACTCAAAATGCTCAAAAGCAACAAGAGATGAACCCAAAAAATGATGAAACTTCGAAAATTGATAATAAGACGGCAAGTGATAAAGATCAGGTTGTTAAAGCAAATGTAGCAAATGGTGTCAGCTCTGATATTATGGCTAATTATATGAAATTTTATCATTTTATGTAAGTTTTATATTTCCGGTTTTAGGCGGTCGGCACAATTTTGTGCCGACCGCCTCCTGTGTTGGAATATTTATTTAAAAGGTTTAAAAAAAATTTATTTTTGTAGTAACATATTAGTGTATAAACACGGTTACAAAAGGAAAGGAACACTAAATGACAAAACTTTCACCATTACAGATTGAAAGATTACAGTATC
This sequence comes from uncultured bacterium, assembly GCA_902489575.1. Lineage (GTDB taxonomy): Bacteria > Cyanobacteriota > Vampirovibrionia > Gastranaerophilales > Gastranaerophilaceae > Zag111. The sequence continues at coordinate 2,478 of CABUAQ010000012.1, read as the reverse complement.
AACCAAAACTTCCTTCAAGTTTGCAAAGCGGTGTGAACTCTTTGGAATTGGTTGAAGGTGCTGCAACTCAATCAGTTAGAGATCAAGAACAAATTAAAGCTTTATTTGCGAACACATACGGAAAACCAACCGTAACATTCAATGCTTCTTCAGCATCTTCATCTTCAGAAGTTAGAAATGTCGGGGTTATTTTATCAGGTGGTCAAGCTCCGGGCGGACATAACGTTATCGCAGGCTTGTATGATGCATTAAAAAATGCTAATCCTGAAAATAAATTATATGGTTTTTTAGGCGGGCCGTCAGGAATTATTGATGGTAAATATGTAGAATTTACTGATGAGTTTATCAATGATTACAGAAATACAGGCGGTTTTGATATTATTGGTTCAGGCAGAACGAAATTGGAAACTGAAGAACAATTCCAAAAATCATTGGCTGTTTGTAAAAAACTAGGTATTACTGCTGTTGTAATTATCGGTGGTGATGATTCAAATACAAACGCAGCGCTTTTAGCTGAATGGTTTGTGAAAAATAACACAGGAATTCAAGTTATCGGATGTCCTAAAACAATCGATGGCGATTTGAAAAATGAACAAATCGAAATTTCATTCGGTTTTGATACTGCAACAAAAACTTATGCAGAACTTATCGGAAATATTCAAAGAGATGCTAATTCTGCTAAAAAATATTGGCATTTTATTAAAATTATGGGAAGAAGTGCTTCTCACGTTGCGTTAGAGGCTGCTTTACAAACTCAACCAAACATCACTTTGATTTCTGAAGAAGTTGAAGCTAAGAAAATGTCATTATCATCAATTATTGATTATATGACAGATATTATCGTAAAACGTGCAAATAACGGTAAAAACTTTGGTATTGCTGTTATTCCGGAAGGTTTGATTGAATTTATTCCTGAAATGGGTTCAATGATTTCTAATCTTAACGATATTATGGCTTCATTAGAAGGTGATGCGGCGTTTGTTAATGCTACAACTATCAGAGAAAAATTTGATATCGTTGAAAATAGATTAGATTCTGAAAATGCAAAAGTTTATAATTCATTACCTGCGTTAATCAAGGGTCAGTTGCTTGCTGATCGTGATCCTCACGGTAATGTTCAGGTTTCAAAAATTGAAACTGAAAAATTGTTAATCGAAATGATTTCTTCAAGACTTAAAGAATTGCAACAACAGGGTGATTTCATTGGTAAATTCTCAGCTCAGTCACACTTCTTCGGTTATGAAGGCAGATGTGCATTTCCATCAAACTTTGATGCTGATTATTGCTATTCACTTGGTTACAATGCTTTTGCTTTGATTAACTTTGGTTTGACAGGTTACTTATCATCAGTAAGAAATCTTACACAACCTGCAGATGAATGGATTGCAGGCGGTGTACCTCTTACAATGATGATGAATATGGAAAAACGTCATGGTGAAATGAAACCGGTTATCCAAAAAGCTCTTGTAAGACTTGATGGACCTGTATTCAGACAATTGCAAGACAATAGAGAAGATTGGGCAATGAATGACAGATATTTATTCCCTGGTGCAATTCAATATTTTGGACCAAGTTCAGTATGTGACATTACAACAGTTACATTACAGCTTGAAAGAAGTAAAGAATTGGCTTCTGTATAGTCTAAGTAAGAAGTTGTTAAAATAGACGGTAGAAAAATCCTTTCTACCGTTTATTTTTTTATTTTATTTTGTTGTTTCTAAAACATATTTTGCGGCATTTGTTGCAGGTTCAACAATTGCATCATGGAAAAAAATCGGATAAACATCTTTCATATCTTTGCTTTTTACTACGCATTCAGTATCAAGGTTCATTGAAGTTCTACCAACTGAACATTTTATTTCTTCATTAGGCAAGCTTAATCCATTTACATCAATGAATCCTGTGCAATGGGAAATTGTATTAGCATTTAACATTTTGCCAATTCCTAGAGTGCATCCTTTTGAAAAAGATACAGATCTGATTCCTACGAAAGCTCCGGTTGCTAATTGATACACAGTGTATTGTCCCATGCCTGTTGATACACCGATTGTCTGACCATTGAATTTATATCCATAGTTCTTGTTTAGTGTAGATACTCCGAGGTACCCGGTGATTCCAGCAAGATTACTGTTAAATATTGCACATACAGACATTTCATTGTCAGAAGTGTGTTTCATGAAATTACCATCCCCACAAGGTTGGTTTACATCTGAAAAGTCCCAATCATAATTAGCTTTATTTAGCCTGACAGCTTGATCTAATGAGGATATTGTTTTTTTGAATTGTGATCTGTATTTTATTCCAATTACATTCGCATAGATTGTTGGAATAGTGATTGCTGCAACAACACCTATTATTCCAAGTGTTATTAAAACTTCGGCAAGAGTAAAGCCTCTTTTTGTAATTTCCATGATAGTTGTAAAACATCCTTTTATAATTTTTGTGAACACATATTATTATTCGAATACGACTATAATA
>CABUAQ010000011.1 GCA_902489575.1 uncultured bacterium | reverse complement strand
GAGTCTTTCCATCTTCAGCATATTGTGTTTTTGTAATAGATTCTAATTTATTATCCTTATTATAAGAGGATATTTCAACACTATGATCTTTATTATATTTATATTTTTGATCTTTTATTAGTGCACCTTTCTTATCATACAATTTAACCTCTTCAGGTTTGCCGTTTCTATTAAATTCAATATCTCTAATAAGCGTTCCCTGAGCATTAGTTGTACGCTTTCGAGAAAGTTTACCATTTCTATGATATTCAAAACTTTGAGTAACTTTATTTTTAGGATCTTTTTGATTATATGAAACTACAGAAGTCGGCTTTTTCTTTTCAATATCCTTTTCTTTATTAAAATGGTACTCTTGAACAATTATATTATTATTCTGCTTTTTCATCGATTGAAATACTGCAGTCCCATCATCATACTTTATTAAAACCCCAGAAAGTTTTCCATAAGTATATTTTTCTTTACTTATAACATTAGCTTTATTCTCATTGTTTGTTTGACTAGGTTTATGATTTAATAACTCACCTATATTTATTTTTTGACCATTTACAACTATAGTTTGGGATTGATTTGTTTTTTGTAAAGAATTTATCCTTGATAATAATTCAAGATTTATTTCGTTACCCATGAAAATTACTCCTTATACTTTTACCGCTATAAATAACCTATCGACAAAAATTAAAAAATCTTTATATTACAAGCAAAAATGAATTTACATTTTTTTACAATTAAAATAAAAAACGGCGGTGGGAAATACCCATCGCCGTTTTCATTTTTCAAACAAGCTTAATTACTTTCCTTCAACAACTGCTTGAGCTGCTGCAAGTCTTGCTTGAGGAATTCTGAATGGTGAGCATGATACATAATCCAGACCAATTCTGTGGCAGAATTTTACTGAGTCAGGATCTCCGCCGTGCTCGCCGCAAACCCCGCCTACGAGTGCCGGATTTACAGCTTTACCCTTTGTCATTGACATTTCAACCAATTGGCCAACACCTTTTGTATCTAATGTTTCAAACGGGTTTGCAGGTAAGATTTTTTGTTCTACATAACGGTTCAAAAATTTGCCTTCTGCATCATCTCTTGAGTAACCAAATGTCATTTGAGTTAAGTCGTTTGTACCAAATGAAAAGAATTCAGCGTATTCTGCGACCTCATCCGCTGTTAAAGCTGCACGAGGAATTTCAATCATTGTACCAAATTTATACTCAACTTCAATTCCTTTTTCTGCCATAACATCTTTTGCTACACGAGTTAAAATTTCTTTTGCAACTTTTAACTCGTTAACATGACCGATTAATGGAATCATTACCCAAGGTTTTACATTAATACCTTCTTTTTTAGCATCACAAGCAGCTTCAAAAATAGCTCTTACCTGCATTTCATTAATTTCAGGATATGTCAAACCTAAACGGCAGCCGCGAAGACCCATCATAGGATTTGATTCTGAAAGACTTTCTACAACATGAAGCAGTTCTTCTTTTTCTTTTGAATCTTTACCTTGGGCTTTTAATGTTGCAACTTCTGCAATTAAGTCTTCTTTTGAAGGCAAGAATTCGTGAAGCGGCGGATCTAAAAGTCTCACTGTCATCGGTTTTTCACCAATAGCCTTAAACATTGCATAGAAATCTGAATATTGCATTGGAAGAAGTTTATCTAAAGCTTCTTTTCTTGCTTCAGGAGTTCCTGCAATAATCATTTTTTGAACCCAAGGAAGTCTATCAGGATCCATAAACATGTGTTCTGTACGACACAGACCAACACCTTCAGCTCCAAACTTGATAGCATTTTCAATATCTTTTGGAGTATCAGCATTAGCTTCAACTTTCATAGTTTTTATTTCGTCAACCCAGGAGAAGAATTTATTCCAATTTTCATCAATTCTGGCTTCAACAAGTTTGACAGCACCTTCCATAACGATACCTTTACCACCATCAAGAGAAATAACATCATCTTTATGGTAAACAGTACCATCACAACCTGTTAATGTTTCATTTGCCAAATCGATTTTCATATCTTCACAACCAGAAACACAAGGTTTACCCATACCTTTAGCAACAACAGCAGCGTGAGATGTTGCACCGCCTCTTAGTGTTAAAACACCTTGAGATACAGCCATACCGTGAATATCATCCGGACAAGTTTCTACACGAACCAAGATAACTTTTTCACCCGCTTCACCACGTTTAGCTGCTTCTTCGGTATCGAATACGATTTTACCAACAGCTGCACCCGGAGATGCGTTTACGCCTTGAGCAATTTTATGTGCTTCTTCCATAGCCTTAGCATCAAAACAAGGAAGTAAAATTTGGTTTACTGAATACGGATCAACCAATTGAATTGCTCTTTCTTTTGTAATAATGCCTTCTTCACACATATCTACAGCAATTTTTACAGCAGCTGCAGCGGTTCTTTTACCGTTACGAGTCTGAAGAATATATAACTTACCTTTTTCAATTGTAAATTCCATATCCTGAACATCTTTATAACCAAGTTCAAGTTTTTTAGCAATATCTACATATTGTTTATACAAATCAGGCATTTCTGTTTCCAATTCAGCAATAGGTTTTGGAGTTCTGATACCTGCTACAACGTCTTCACCTTGAGCATTTGTCAAATATTCCCCATAGAATTTATTTTCACCTGTTGCAGGGTTACGGGTAAATGAAACACCTGTAGCACAATCATCACCCATATTACCAAATACCATTGATTGTACGTTTACTGCTGTACCAAAATTATGATCGATTTTGTTCATATTTCTGTATGCAACAGCTCTAGGAATATTCCAAGATCTAAATACCGCTTCAATTGCTTCTTGAAGTTGTACATACGGATCTTGCGGGAATTCTTTTCCTGTAACTTCTTTGATAATGTTTTTATATACAGGGATTAATGATTTCAACCCTTCTGCTGAAATTTCTGTATCTTGTTTAACCCCTTCTCTTTCTTTAACTTTTTCAAGTTCAGATTCGAAATATTTTTGTCTATCCATTTCCCAGGCAACAGAACCGAACATAGTTAAGAAACGACGGTATGAATCATAACAGAAACGAGGATTGTTTGTTAATTTAATCATCGCTTCAACTGTTTTATCATTCAAACCTAAGTTCAAAATAGTTTCCATCATTCCAGGCATTGAAACTCGCGCACCTGATCTCACAGAAACCAACAACGGATTTTCCGCATCCCCAAATTTTTGCCCTTTTTGAGCTTCTACTTCTTTCAATGCAGTCCTAACTTCATCCATCAAGCCTGCCGGCATTTTATTGCCGTTATTAATATAATCCATACAAGTTTCGGTTGTAATAGTCAACCCCGGAGGTACAGGCAAACCTAAGTTTGTCATCTCTGCCAAGTTTGCGCCTTTCCCACCAAGAAGGTTACGCATTGAAGCATCACCTTCTCTGAACAGCCATACTCGTTTTTCTGTCATAATTCTTTTTCTCCTTTTAGTAAAATATCTCTCTAGATAATTGTATTAAAATTTTATCATGAACATGTTCATATTCATTTTTATACGACATCACTTCTTCAAATCTGTTTACATCTTTAAATAATCAGAAGAAATATAAATCAGGACTTTGCTTAAACACATCCATATACTCTCTTATATTTAAACCGTTGTATACCGTACTGTTTTTCGTCATATATTTATCCATTAACTCTATAGAATCAAAACCCATCCTTCTTGCTACTGTATAAACATAGTACAATGCAGCTTTACGTTGCTCCACATCCATGTGTTCAAAATCTTTTGAACATTTTTTCACAAGTTCATCTTTACCAAAATCAAAAAGTCTATTTTGTAAAAATTCTAACTTGGCAATAGCTATATCATATGCCCTGCCATCGTTAGGGGTTTCCACAGAAGACACAAACTGTCTTAATCGCAGCCTGTCAATCAAAAATCCTAAATCCCTTAAACTATTGTTATATTGTGCAGTATAAAAAATTCTTGTCAAATCATCATCCGTAACTTTATTAAAATCTTGACTTTTTAAAGCATCAAAATAAACATTATATTCATAAAGATTGTTCAATTCTTTTGGCAGAGTTTGTTGTTTTAATTCTTCAGCAGTGAGTTTTTCAAAATTATCAAGTGTGGCAACCTTGCCATAAGATGGTTTAAAATCTTCCGGTAATTTTAGTAAATATCTCAATTGTTCAAATGCATTATCCACAACCTGTTTTTTAGCTTCGTATCTTAGTTGTCTGTTTTGAAACAACAGTCCGGACATTTCACGGTAACTGTCTGTCACGGCTTTTCTTATCTCGTTGAGTTTAATCATTTCAAGTTGATCCAAAAGAGTAGCAGCGGTAGTAACAAGCCGGCTTTCAGAAGTCTCAACCAGATCAGAATATTTTCCGTCTTTGAATCTCGGCAAATGAGCAAAATCTTCAAACAATAACCTTGTGCTCTCTTTTTTACGATCAATTTGAGATAAAGCATTACGTCTTATACCATCAACTTTTACCATAAATTCACCAATTTCGGACGGACCAGGTTTGAAATTTTCCCTATCCGAATTAGTAATTGCTTCAAAAGCTAAATCTTGAGCATCTATAACTTTTTGAGGAGAATTAAGTTTCTTAATATTTGAGCTAAATTCAGATGGAATAATGTTATTATTCTGTTTGTATGCACGAACATGTTCTTCTGCACTGGAAAAACAACTATTAATTATGCTTCTTGTATGCTTTTCAAAATTATTTATCTCTACTTCCATTTGGATAAGCCTATTTTCAACATGTTTTTTAAATAAAGACACTTTTCCAGGATGTTTTAAACCGTAATACAGCAAAAGTCCGCCACCGGTAATCAAACTCAAAGGCAGAAGATACTTCTCCTTGCTTTGATCAGATTCTACAGTTAACGAGTCTTGCGGCATGCTTACATTTTTTTGTGCAGACTTAAAAGTATATGGCGATTTTACACCCATACCCTTATATGCTTGAAAATTTTCAGAAATTACGTTTACCATTTAGGACCTGCTTATAGTTCTATATTAATACAAAAAATAAAAATTTTTGCTACTAAAAAAGGACAGAATTATAAAATTCAGTCCTTATTTATTATATTTCTTAACATTTTATAGTTATATTACTTTACACATCAGGTAAAGTACCTTTAACTTCGGCAATTTCATCACATGAGAGTTGAAAAACTTCATGCAGCGCTTTGACAGCAGCTTGAGCATCTTCTTTATTTATCAAGCAGCTTATTTTAATTTCACTTGTAGAAATCATCCTGATGTTAATACCGTTATTGGCAAGAGTTTTGAACATTGTTGAAGCAATACCGGGTCTGTCAATCATTCCGGCACCAATAATAGAAACTTTTGCTATATTATCATCTATTTTTACATCAGCAGCGCCCAGTTTCACTTTAACTTTTTCCAAAATCTCCTGAGCTTTCGGCAAGTCTTCTTTATTAATAGTAAAAGCAATATCATTAGTATTAGAAGATTTGCGCGCGTATGATTGGATAATCATATCAACCGATACATTTTCTTCTGCCAGACTTCCGAATAATGTTGCAGCTTCACCCGGGGTATCCGGCACATCACATACTACAACTCTTACTTGTGATGAATCAGCAGCAACACCTGCCACAGGTTTGTTTATTTCCATTTTTTCAACTCCTACAATTAAAGTTCCCATATTATCAAGCTTGAAACTGCTGCGAACCCTCAACGGAACAGCATATTGTTTTGCAGTTTCAACACTTCTCGGATGAAGCACATTCGCCCCTGCATGAGCAAGTTCAAGCATCTCTTCATAAGAGATTATATCCAGTCTTGAAGCGTTAGGAACAACTCTTGGATCGGTTGTATAAACACCTTCAACGTCTGTATAAATATCACATCTTTCAGCATTTAATGCAGCAGCCAGAGCGACAGCAGAAGTATCAGATCCGCCTCTGCCAAGTGTTGTAATTTCACCTTCCTCGGTTACTCCCTGAAATCCTGCTACTACAATAATGTTTCCTTCATCTAAATTCTTTTTAAGTTTTTCAGTTTTAATATCAACAATTCTAGCTTTCGAATGAACGTTTTCTGTCAAAATTCCTATCTGCATGGCATTGAAACTTACAGCTTTATGCCCTGCGGCCTGAATTGCCATTGTTAATAATGCAATAGAAACACATTCACCTGTTGATAAAAGCATATCCATCTCTCTTGCTGACGGATTCGGATTTAAATCCCTTGCCATTTTAACCAAATGATCTGTTGTGTGTCCCATTGCCGAAACCACCACAACTATATTATTTCCGTTATTTTTTTCTCTTATTACAGTTTGGGCAACATTTTTTATTTTTTCGGTGTCCGCAACCGATGTTCCGCCAAACTTTTGTACTATTATCTTTTTCAATTTAACTTTTTCCCTGTATATCTTTTAAAATATTTTCCAATTCTATCTTTTCGGCCTCGTATTCAAATCCTCCAAGCGATTGAATTCTTTCTGCAATAGAAATTGTTTCTTTTATATTATATTCACAAATGTTTTCCTTGACAAGTGTATATGATGTCAAAAATAACAAATTTAAAACTTCAATATTATCTTTTTTGATTTTTTCAGCCCTGCGAAGCTTTCTTTGAGCATCTGCAAAATCTCCTGTTTTCAACAACCACTTTGAATATTCCAGAAACCCCGGTTGATATTGCGGATTTTCGCGAATAAATTTTTCAAAATATTCTCTTATTTTATCCTTATTATCTAATGCCTGATATGCTCTTGCTAAATTCAAATAATTGTAGGTCTGTTTTCCATCTGTCCTCAAAGCTTTTTTAAACATTTCTACAGCATCTTCCGCTTTTGACTCTGTAAAACGCTCCAACCCTATTGCTTCCTGTACATAAACCTGGTTACCGTGTTTTTCTTTCAATTCGTCTAAAAGCTTAAAATCCCCATCATAAGCATTTAAAAGTGACAATGCTATTTTAGCATCCAAATGTTGTGAATCTCTTTCAAGTGTAATATTTAATTGTTCCCTTGCTTTTTTGAATTCGAAAAATCTTATATAAGATTTTCCCCACTCATAATGAAGTGCTTCACAATCAAGATCATTAGAAATCGCAAGGTTAAATATTTTTTCAGTATTTTCAAAATCTTTCCTCAAAGAATAAACTTCACCCAGTACAAAATACGCCGGAAGCATTTGTCTATTAATGTCGATAGATTTTCTCGCATATTTTTCTGCAGCATCATAATCTGATTTTAACAATTTCAACTTAGAATATTCGTAAGTACTGCTTTCATTTGGTGCAACTTTTGCCAAAAATTTTAATTTTGTTTCTGCAGACTCGTAATCACAAAGTTTGATTTCCATTATCGCTGATAACAAAATTGCTGTAAAATTATACTTGCTTATCTTAGCCGCAGTTACAAATTTATCACGTGCAAGCGCATATTTGTTAAGTTTCATCAACGCCATCCCCCAGCCTGTTTGCACATCTGTATTTATTGGAGTTACTTTATGCGCCTTTTCAAATGACATAATAGCTTCATCATACATTTTAGCATTCAACTGGCTCATTCCAAGACGCAGCCATATCTCCTTATCCTGAGGATTAAGCTTTGCACTACAATTATAATACTCAACCGCATCGCTAAACTTTGCATTCATTTCATAAATTTTTCCGAGGTACTTATACGCCATAGCATCCTGATCAGAGATATCCAAAGCTTTTCGTAATATTGATTCTGCTTCGTTAAAACGCCTGTTTTCAATTAATTTTTTCGCCTTATTTACATAGGCAACCGCAGGCAAAGACTGAATTATTGAATCCTGTTTATAAGAATCCACAGATACACTTAAGTCTTTTATCTTATTGATAATATTCTTTATCCAATCAGACAATCTGCCACCTCTCTAAACGCGCCCTCGCCTGCGTTACTTTTTGTTATCTGAATCCCGTCGACAGATTTAACTTTATCAACTGCATCAGGAACGGTAATCTTGTATTTAGCATATTTCAAGCATTCCAAATCATTCACATCATCACCTATATAAACATATTCTTCCTGTGAAAGATTATACTTTTCGATTATAGATTTTAAAACTTCTAATTTAATTCTTATTTTTTGGTGAATATCTGTAATATCAAACTTTTTTGCCACCGTTTCAATTGCTGAATTCGCTTCACCTGAAATAATAGCAATCTCATACCCGTTCTTTTTTAACAAGGAAAATCCCATTACATCTTTAAAATTTAATTTTCTTGACATTGTAAAATCTTCGTTAATATAAACGCAATTGTCTGTTACAATTCCGTCAAAATCCGTAATAACCATCTTTATTGAGTTTGGCAATTTTATTCCTGACATTTTTTCCCAATTTCCTATTCTATTAACAAACTCCAAACTATTTGGTATAATTATAACATAAATGCTACAAGTTTCAGATAGAGAAAGTAAAAAAAGTAATAAATGTTTTCATATTTCTACATTATTAATATATGCGTAATCATTGTTTTTATTTGTTTGTTTTTCATTACAAGAAAAACAAACAAACGCTGGTCAAAAATTAATGATTATCTGGGGAAAGTAACAACAACAGTTGATTCCATCCGTTATGGAAATTTATCAACCAAAATTGAAAAAATTGAACACCCGACCTATCAAAATGTTACGGATAGTATCAACAGAATGGTTGAAACTCTTAATGACAGAGAAAAAATGATTATAGAATATCAAGCTGAATTAATGCGGCAAAATAAACTCTTAGAATCAGTTATCAACTCACTATCCGATGGAATTTTAATTATAAATGAAAAATTCGATATTCTAAGAGCCACTCCAAAAATTCAAAAATGGTTTGGGGTTAAAGGAAAAGACATCGTCGGGAAAAATGTTTTTGAATTTATTCAACCGGTTAATGAAGATAATTTCAATATATCAGACTTGAATAATATTGAAGTTTTTATAAAACATACCCCGACAAACAACTTTATAATAAACTCTCAACCGCTTTCTTCTCTTGAGAAAAAAAGATTCGTTCTGATAATAAAAGACATTACAACAGAAAAAGAAATCGAAACCCTGAAAGAAGATTTTGTTGCAACGTTAACTCACGACCTTAAAGTCCCTATTGTTGCAGCTTCAAATATGATTGATCTGTTTTTAGCAGAAAAATTCGGACAAATCTCCGACAAACAGAAATTTGCACTTGACAATATGAAAATCTCAAACAAAAGCCTTCTTGACCTTGTACAAATCCTGCTTGAAACCTATAAACTCAAAGAACAAGGGATAAAGCTGGTTAAAGAAACAATTAATTTAAATCTCTTTATTCAGGATATTGTAAAAGAGATGAGACCACTTGCAAATGATGTAAAGATAGATATTGAATTTACACCAAGTCAATTGAACCCTACAGTTTTTGCAGATGCAATGCAGTTGCAACGTGTTATTAAAAACCTTATATCAAATGCAATTGACCACAGCAACACTCAAAAATCAATAGATATAAAACTTGGTAAACAACAAAATTTTGTAACCATATCCGTAATAGATTACGGGCAAGGTATAGGGAAAGACGAAATTAAAATGATTTTTAACAAATATTATTCCGCAGCAAAGAAACTAAGAAAAGTCGGCACAGGACTGGGATTGTACCTTTCCCAGCAAATAGCTGTGGCTCACGGCGGAGAAATAATTGTAACAAGCGAAGAAAATGTTCGTACAGAATTCTGCGTAAAAATCCCTGTCGGGTAAATAATGCAACAAACAAAAGCCTTTGCAATCCATAATACAACTTTGAAAGATTATTCTGCACATAGGGAAACTTTGCTTAAACAGTAACATTTCCAACTCAAGCAATCAGCCCCTCAGCTTCTGTTTGTGAAAGCAAATAGTTGCCCCTTACGTGAACCTTATAGAAACAAAAATTCTGAAAACACCAGGCCCCTTTGTCACAACTACCTGCCAAGGGGAAATTAAAATTAACACAGGAGATATCGGTTATGCTCCGAAGTAATTTATCAAACCATCGTGGATCTTCTCATTCTTACAAAGTTTTTTTAATTTAGAAATCGCACGGTTCTCAATTTGGCGAATTCTTTCTCTTGATACCCCATACTGAGATCCAATTTCATCTAAAGTTTTCTTCATTCCGTTATTGTCAAGCCCGTAGCGCAAAATCAAAACATCACGTTCTTTTTGGCTTAACTGATTTAAAATTTTTCTAATATCTTCAAGCATGTTTTCATGCGTAACCTTACCATCAGGAGTTATTGTCGAATCGTCCACAATAAAGTCCGCAATCTTAGAAGAATCCTCATCAGATGTTGTTGGAGTATCCATACTTACAGTTGATTGAGCAGATTTAATTATTGAAGTTAATTTTGACACCGGTAAACCCAAACGATACGCAATCTCCTGTTTTGTCGGCGGATGACCAAGTTCTGTTGTTAAATCAATCGTTGCTCTTCTAATTTTACCAATAGAATCAATCATGTGAATAGGCAACCTGATAATTCTTGCCTTATCTGCAATAGCACGGGTAATTGATTGTTGTATCCACCAGGTTGCATAAGTAGAAAATTTGTACCCTTTTTTATAATCAAAACGACCGGCAGCTTTTATTAAACCTACATTCCCCTCCTGGATTAAGTCTAAAAATGACAAACCACGTCCGATATATTTTTTGGCAATACTTACTACAAGACGAAGGTTAGCATTCACAAGAACATCTTTAGCAAATTCATCCTTATCTTCTTGAATTTTCTTTGCCAAATCTAACTCTTCTTTTGAAGATAACAAAGGAATTTTCCCGATTTGCCTCAAATATATTTTTACACTATCATCAGAATTAACCGATAACAAGCTTTCCTGAACTTTTGGATCTTCAACTGATTTCAGGACATCTTCTCCGTCTTCATCCTCGTCTTCAGTTTGTAAATCCTGAAGTTTTTTGAAATCTACATTTTCATCTGATATATCATCTGTTAATATTCCAAAATTTTCAAATTCATTTTTCACAGTATGCTCCAATCTTATAACCTATGATATAACCAACAAGAATTTTTGAGGTCATCTGATTAAATTATTTATTTTTTTTACTTATCAGTTTTTGCCGCAAAGTTTCAAAAATAATTGCACTTAAAGCATTTGATACGTTCAAAGAATTAAAACTGTTCTGCATAGGAATTCTTACCACAAAATCTGATGCCTTCAAAAGAGATTTCGAAACTCCTGCGTGCTCCGCCCCCATAATTATTGCAAAATTCATATCATCATATTTAACATCATAATAATTATCTTTTGCACAAGCATCAGTTGCAATTATCCACCAGTTGTTATCCTTTAGTCGCTGTACTGCATTAACAAGGCTATTTACTTTGATAATAGGAATATGGTTTATAGCCCCTGCACTAATTTTTTCAACAACAGAGTTTACCTGAACATTTCTGCGTGAAGGAATAATAATCCCATCAACCCCCGCACAAACACAAGTTCTGATAATTGCCCCCAGATTATGGGAATCCTCAACCCCGTCAAGAATTACAAGCGATGAATTTTCTCCGTTGTTATTTTCTATAAATTCATCCAGATCTACATACTTTATTGGAGAAATTTGTGCAATAATACCCTGATGATTAAATTCAGCATAAGGCTGAAATTTTTCTTTTGCAACAAATTGGAAAACAATACCCCTTTCCAGAGCAAGTTCTTTTATCTTATTAATTTTATTATCAGAGTGAATATTCTTTGCAATTAAGATTTTATTAATTTCGCGATTCCCGGCAATTAAAGCTTCCATAACAGAATTTTTGCCAAATATTACATCAGGATTTCCCATACTCTTATTTTGAAACCTCCAACATAGCATCTATACACTTAACCGCTTTTCGGGCAATTGCCGGCTCAACCGTAATTTCATTCACCTCGTTTATTAGAGAATTATAAATATCTTCCAGTGATGTCATTTTCATATTAGGACAAATAATATTCTCTTTTACCGGTATAAACTCCTTATCAGGACAATCCCGTTTTAACCTGTCAGTTACCCCTTGTTCAGTTGCAATAATGTATGTTTTATAATTATTTTTCTTAGCATAACTCATAATGCCGGTTGTACTTCCAACATAATCTGCCATATCACAAACAGACATATGACACTCAGGATGGACAAGAACAGGAGCACCGGGATAAGCCCTCCTTGCTGCTTCAATATCAGCAGGTCTTATCATAAGATGTGTAGGACAAAATCCGGGATAAGTTACAACTTCAATATTATCAAGTTGTTTTTCAACCCATTTACCCAAATATGTATCAGGTAAAAATAATATTTTATCAACACCCATACTTTTTACGACATTAACAGCATTAGAACTTGTGCAGCACATATCACATTCAGCCTTAACTTCTGCAGTTGAATTCACGTAACATACAACAGGAACTCCCGGGTTTTGAGACTTGAATTCTATTAACTGTTTATAATCAATCATATCTGCCATTCTGCACCCTGCATTTATTTGTGGTAACAAAACTTTTTTATCAGGAGACAAAATTTTAGCAGTTTGCGCCATAAAATAAACCCCTGCAAAAATAATAATATCTGCATCCGTTTTTGCCGCAACCTGGCTTAAATACAATGAATCTCCGACATAATCAGCAACTAAATCTATTTCAACCGGTTGGTAACAATGTGCTAATATTACGGCATTTTTTTCTTTCTTTAATCTATTTATACTCTCTACCAAACTATACATTTTAAATTCGTAATCCTCCATTTGGTGTAAATTTATGTTAAGATTTTACCATTTACAAAATATATTGTATAATAAAAATAAGATTATAGTAAGAAGAGTAAAAAGGTAGATATGTTAGATAAATTATTAGGATTGGGTGGAGGAATAGACGTATACGTTTCAGTATCATCTGCCTGCGGTTTGGAAATGATAGCATTGGATAAGCATGGAAATATTAAATCCTATGCCCAGACTCCGTTAGACTATAATGAAGCGCAAAGAGAAATTGCAAACTATGAAGATTTTAAAACTGCAATGGAGACTTTGTTCCAAATACGTAATATAAATCCGGCAAAAGCAAATGTACACCTAAGTGTACCTACAGTTTGGTTCGGTGCAAAAGAAGGTTTACCACTTCTATTGGATGACTCCGCTATTACAAATGTTGTTATCGGCGATTTAGAACAAACTTATGTATTTAAGCGTAAAGAACCAATGCCTTTCTGGTTTGACGCATTAGCTTCCTCAAACTCTGATACAAGAAATGTATTTTATTCAGCAGTTCAGAAAGAAGCTGTTGACCAAATTAAAGATATCCTTGCAGGTATGGGCGCAACTTTAGTAAGCGTTGAATGTTCTTTATTTGCAGATTTAAAAGCTTTGTATGTAACAGGTATTGCATCTCAACAAATGCAAGACGGTCATTCTTGGAGTTTAATGATTATCAATAACAGCGGATTTCAGATGCTTGGACTGCAGGGAAAAAGAATCCTTGAATACTACGAAGAGCCGCTTCCTATTAAGTCTTATGAAGGCGAAGAAATTTATTCGGCAATCGAAAATGCTGCTCAAATCGCGTTAATGAGTACACCTTCAAGTTCCTTACTTGTAATATCCGAAACAGATTTGGTATCTGCTCAGATTCTTGCCGGGCGTTTGCAATTTAGCGGAACTACGATATTTGTCGAAGATAACCAATTTAGAAAAGAACCTTTGATGGAAATGAGTTTGAACATTTTAGCTGAAGACCAAATCAAAGTTTCTCTTCACTCCATAGGTACAATGACCCCTGCAGGCTTAATGCCTGTTGATGTTAACTTCCTTGCCGAAAACGGAAAGGCCGTCGCTCAGGTTGCAACTTATGAAATCCAACTTGGCGGGGGTAGGGTTTTTGAACTTACTCCGACAAAAGCAACTGTTCTTGCGGCACTGCTATTAGCAATTACGATGGCACCGGTTGGAATAGGACATTATATCTCCGGCAAGTTACTTGCTGAAATCCAGGGGAAAAGTGCAGAACTTGATAACCAGATAACTCAACTTGATGAACAATTAAAACAATATGAAACTAAAAAAGAAGAAAATGTTTTTGACCCTGTTGCTGAGATAGAAAAGGTATTAAAAAATAACAGAACAAAAATTATGGCATATGCCGCACTTGGAGAATCAATCCCGCAAAACCTTTACCTAACATACTTTATGACAGGTGATGACGGAATAATCAATATTAAAGGCTGTGCAGATTCTGTTGAAGATGTGTATGTTTTCTTCAAAAACCTAAAAGACTCTTTGGTTGATTCAAGATTAAGATTAAGCAAACTTGACTTGAAAGCAGGTTCATTAGATAAGGTTGTTAACAGCACTGTTTCAACTATTGATAATGCCCCTTATATCTTTGAAATAACCAATATGTCAGAATCCCAATTAAAAGCATTTATGGATTCATTCTTCCAAAGTGAGGATGACAAAAAGAAAAAGAAAACAACAACAATAACTACTAATACCTCAAGTACTGATACAAACACTGATGCAAATGCTGATGCAAATGCCAAAACAGATAGTGAAAAATCATAAAATTAATATAAATTTTAAAGGATAAAAAATGGATAACGAAAAACTAAAACAATTTATAGTTCCTATAGCAATACTTGTATTAATAGTAGCGGGTATGTTCTATTTGGGACCACAAATCGTAACAAACGTCCAAAGTTATAACGGATTGAAGCAGGAAATTCAAACAAAAACGGCTTCTATCCAGGAAAAACAAACAAAACTTGATAACTACAGAAAAAAAGAACAGGAAATGAAGAAAAAGGAAGAAGAAAGTGCTAAAAGCGAAAAACCTTTTTACAAACCTGTGATGCAAGGTTTAGATACAGAGGCAGTTATTGCCGGTGAATTTGCTGAAGTGTTACAACTGATCCGCGCCAATCAAATTAAAGTAAGATCTATCAAATATGAATACGACCCGAAAGATGACGCATTTGTACAGGGCGCAGGTGCAAAATATAATGTCGCAAGACTTAACATGGAAATGGTTGGGAACTATTCAAATTACGATAATTTCTTAAAAGAGATGTACAAACACGAACACTTTATTGATTTGCAATCAGCAGAAATTATTCCTTACAAAAAGAACAAAAGAGTTCTGCTTATTAACTTTAAAGTTAAGTTATACGCGAAAAAATAGTTATTCAAATTGCGAAAAGTCAATTGAAAATATTTGTTTTTTTGCCTTAACACAAGTATTACAGAAGCTCGTTTCCAGCGAGCTTCTTTTATTGTAATCCATAAAAGAACTCCCGCAGCGCCCGCGATAATCATTCGCCAAAAACGGACAGGTATAGATTCCTGTTGCAGTTAAAATTCTTCCATATTCACAGTCAAGTTTTTCCCAGTCTCTGTTCATCTCATCTTCAAATTTTACAGACTTATCATGCCATGGAGAAACTTGCAGATTGGCAATATCCAAATCGAAACTATTTCGCTTGAAAACAAGCGAAAACCCTTCAAAAAGTTCCTCTAAACTAAGATTATAATAATTTGTAACACTGATAATCGGATTAAATGAATACTTAACAAGATGCTTTATCGCAAACACAGCTTGCCGGTACGCTCCGCGATACCTTATATCATCATTTTTAACCTCATCATAATGATCAATACTAATTTTAAAAATCAATTCATTAGAACTTTCTTCCTCAACTTTTTTTAAAAACCTTGCCTTTTTTTCATTGATGAAAGATCCGTTTGTACAAATACATACATTTGATCTTTTAAGACACAAACGCAAAATAGAATTAAAATCAGGATGTGTCATAGGTTCGGCCCCTGTTAGATAAATACATTCAATATCTTCAAGGGTCGTGTCGTTAAGTGCCTGCTTTATTATATCAATACTTATAAAATCAAGTTCTCTTTTGTACTTTGGAAAATCTATAAAACAATGTTTGCAATGCTGATTGCAACTCTTTGCAGTCATTTCTATAAACAAATTATTTAAAGATTTCATCTCAGTAACTTCTGATTTAAAAATTTTGCTCTTCATTATTTTAAAACTCCTCTCAACTTAAATTCATGTTAATATTGACGTAATTAAAATAAATTATCCACCATGGCAAATCTCAAACAAAAAAAATTATTCTTGTGGTAAAATTCGTGTATGACAAAGATTTTAGATTGTACGACAAGAGATGGTGGTCATATTGTTAACTGGTATTTTGACCGAAAATTTGCTACTGATTTAATTGAAAAACTTAATATATCAGGGACAAGTTTTTATGAAATCGGATACAGAAACCATTTTGATAATGATGGGAAAGGTCCGTTTTATAATTGTACTCCCAAATTTTTGAAACCGTTGTACAAAATCAAGGGCAATCTGGCACTTGGTGTTATGACAGACACAAAAAGATATTATTCAAAAGACTTTCCGGGTCAAAAAGAAGATTTCATCGACTTTGTAAGAATCGCCTGCCATCCTGATAAAATAGGTGAAACACTTAATATTGCAAAAGATTTACATGATAAAAACTATAAGGTTTTTGTTCAATTAATGGATATATCAAATGTTGATGAAGCAGGATATATAAAATTGTACAAATGGAAGTATAAAAAAGTTCTGGAAAGTCTTTATTTCGCAGACAGCTACGGGACATTAATACCTGAAGATGTTGAAAAATATTATAAAAAACTAACAATGCTCGGCTATGAGAAACTGAGTTTCCACGGACATAACAAAATAGGTAAAGCACTTACAAACAGTCTTAAAGCAATTGAACTTGGAGCATACTCTATAGATGTGACCCAAAACGGCATAGGTCGCTGCGGGGGTAACCTCGACGCCAAAGAATTAAATATACTTGAATAAAAACTTAATTAAATAATAAATCGTCGATAAACTTCCGCACCAGAATTTCTTGCAACTGTTTTAGGCAAAAACAAGACACCTTGACGCTGAGCAATTTTTTCAATAGATGGAGACGCTGATATAATAACAATTTTTGTATCCTTATAATATTTTTCATAAGTTTTAATTTGCTCAACGAACCATTCTCCAGCTAGTTTAGGCAAAAAATCAGATTCCATTTGTAAGTCTGTAAACACTACATTATAAGGTTTATCTATTGATGATTCAATTTTTGCCAAACCCTCTTTTGCACTGTGAGCAGACTCAATCTCAAACCCTTCAACTCCTGAGTATTTAATATTATTTTCATGAAATATCACCCAACCGGGAACATCATCAACTATCAAAATTCTTTTTACCATAAAACTATTTTATATAAAATCTCAAATTTTTCAAAACTTTAACATCTTACCCTATTATCCCCCGCTGCGGGGATGTTATTTGGTATAACTTTTAATAACGTTAATAAAAAAGAGGATTACAAAATGAAGAAATTACAAGTATTACTCCCAATAATCGGGCTTATTTTTACTTTTTCAGACGTATATGCAAGAACTCCAAAAGAAGCAATGGATTTTTTTAATCAATATACAAATTATGCAAACAGCTATAATGAAGAGCTTTTAAAAATGTATTCACCTGATGCAAAAATTATCCGAGAAGTTGTAAAACCAACAGGCGAAACAGAAAAAGTAGTTGTTCCGACAAAAAGATTTTTGAAAGAATTGAAAATCGGGCAAAAAACTGCTAAACTAAAAAAGTACAAAAATACGTACAGAAATATCATTGCACAAGAAACACCTGATGGAATTAAAATAAGTGCAGAACGCCAGCCATCAAAAGAAACATACTGGCTTAAAATGTACCAGATTGTACAAGATACTGATACAGGATTCAAAATAAAAGAAGAAATGATGCAAACAAAAGTTCAATCATTTCTAAGACACAAAGATAGGAATACAAATGAATAAATTTAGATTTTTAACAGCAGGAGAAAGCCATGGGCAGTGTCTCACAGCAATCATTGAGGGGGTCCCTTCCGGACTGGAAATTAATATTGATTTTATAAATAGTGAGCTAAAACGCCGACAACAGGGTTATGGCCGAGGAGAACGAATGAAAATTGAAAATGATACTGTTGAAATCACTTCAGGTGTTCGTTTTGGAAAAACATTAGGTTCCCCGATTACGCTTGTTGTAAAAAACCGCGATTTTGAATCATGGAAAAAAATTATGAGTACAGCCCCTGAAGATATTACAGATGAAAAAGCTTTTTCAACTTTTCGCCCGGGACACGCTGATTATGCAGGCAGCATAAAATACAATCAAAAAGATTTGCGAAATGTACTAGAACGCTCCAGTGCCAGAAAAACAGCAATAGAAGTTGCGGTTGGCGCAATTGCAAAACTGTTATTAAAACAATTAAATATTTCAGGTACTTCAAAAGTTACCCAAATAGGTTTAGCATGCTGTCCTTCACAATTTGAACAAGAAGTAGAAATTATGCGGGGAAAAGGTGACACCATAGGCGGTAAGTTTGTTGTACTTTACAAAAATCTTCCTGTCGGATTAGGCTCATACGTTCATTGGGATAGAGGGCTTGATGGACGTTTAGCACAAGCCCTAATGAGTATTCCTGCAGTTAAAGTTGTTGAAATCGGAACAAACCCGCTTGGATATCAAGGAAGTGCTTATCATGATGAAATTTTCATTAAAGACGGTGAAATCGAACGTAAAACAAACAACGCAGGCGGAATTGAAGGCGGTATGACAAACGGTGAAGATCTTGTAGTCTCAGCTGTAATGAAACCTATCCCAACAATGAGAACACCTTTAAAAACAGTTGACTCGTCTACAATGCAAGAAACACAGGCACACTTTGAACGCTCCGATGTATGTGCGGTTGAAGCTTGTGCTGTAGTTGCAGAAGCACGTGTTGCCTGGATTTTAGCTGATGAAATCCTTTTAAAATTCGGTGGGGATAATCTTGAAGAATTGAAAAAAAATTACGAAAAAACTTTATAAATTTGGCAATTATTTTTATTTTCTTTTTTAACATATAATAAAAAGAAAAAGGAGTAATTATGCCAATAGATTTTAATCCTCACATAATGTTTAATATCACTAAACCAATTCCGCAAAGTATTTTTCATAGTCCATCATTTACTGCAAATGAGCCGATTAAAGATACATTTGTCAAGAGCGTAAATATCGACAATCAAAATATCGACTCTAACTGTGACGGAATAAAAATTGAAAAAAAGTCATTTGGCAAAGTAAAAAAAACAGGAGAAGATGCAACACTTTATACTATAACCAACAAAAACGGGGCAAGTGTTGATATTACAACTTTTGGTGCCACAATCACATCCATAAAAATTCCTGATAAAAATGGGAATTTAAAAGATATAACTCAGGGTTACGATAATGTTTCACCCTATGAAGAAACTCCGGTAGGACATGCAGGCGGAACAATAGGCCCTTGCGCGAACAAAATTGATGGCGGAAAATTTCAAATTGATGGAGTAGAATACAAGCTTGAAACAAATAAAGATAACGGAAAAACACACTGCCACGGAGGAAGTGAAGGGTTTGATACAAAAAACTGGAAAGCTCAAATTTTAAAAGACGGAATTGAATTTACTTACCTCAAAAAAGATATGGAAAGCGGATACCCCGGTAATGTTAAAGCTTCTGTAACTTACAAGTTTGATAACAACAACAATTTACATATCAAATACCGAGCAAAAACAGATAAAAATACATTGATAAATATGACAAACCATACATATTTTAATCTTGATGGGGCTGAAAATACCCGCGAAAATTCTGTTTTAGAACATATTGTAACTTTACCAAATGCATCTTCAATTACAACAAACAATGATATTGCAATACCAACCGGAGAAATTAAAAAAGTAAAAGGAACACCTTTTGATTTTTCTTCACCACAAAAACTTGCTGATGTAATAAATTCTGATGATGAGCAATTAAAAATTGGTACGGGTTTTGATCAAAACTATTGCATTGACGGCTATGACGGGAAATCATTAATTGAAATTGCCAGCGTAAAATCTCCAAAAACAGGAATCGTATTAAAAGTTTCAACAAATCTGCCGGGATTTCAGTTCTACAGTGCAAACCATCTCGGCAAAAAGACACAACCAAACGGCAAACACGGCACAAGATATGAAAAACGCTCATCATTTTGCATTGAACCGCAATTTTATCCAAATGCAATCAACACCAAAAATTTCACAGAAAAAGGCATACTCAAAACGGGCGAAGAATATAACCGTGAAATAATTTATTCATTCTCAACCGAAAACTAATCAATAAAATCAGCTTCAACTTCTGGATTAAAAGCAGTTTCAAAATCATGTTCTTTTTATTTCAAAAGTTCATATTGTGACTTATATTTTATAGGAGACCATTGATTTTCTATTGGTAACAGGCTCACCATCTTTTGAAAATAGAATTTTACAAGTCTGAAGGTCAATATTAATTTTGAAACAGTCGTTAGGATTTTGTTGCCATAAAATGCGGGCGAAACAAATTTTGTTTCACCCTTAAACCAAATCCAATAATCTACTGTTCAATTGCTCTTATTACCCTGCAAGGATTTCCAACCGCAACAACACCGGACGGAATATCTTTTGTAACAACAGACCCTGCTCCAATCACTGCTCTATCACCGATAGTCACACCGGGCAAAACTACAACATTACCGCCAAGCCAAACACCTTTACCAATTGATATAGGTTTAGCAGATTCTACTCCGTCAATTCTTTCTTTAGCATTTATTGGATGAATTGCGGTATAAAACCCGCAATTAGGACCAATGAAAGTATCAGCTCCTATTCTTATTTTTGCACAGTCAAGAAATACACTGTTATGATTTACATAAACAAATCCGTCAAACTCAATGTTATATCCGTAATCACAAAAGAAATTCGGTTCAATAACGCTGTTATTCCCTGCATTCCCGAGTAAAGATTTTAATATCTCAAACTTTTGCTGTTTTTGTTCCGGAAGCAGTGAATTGTACTGCATACACAAAGTCTTTGCCTTAAATCTATCGTTTTCCAATTCCTCACAAAATGGTTTATAAACTTCACCATTAATCATTTTTTCTCTTTCACTCATGACATCTCCTAAAATCTAACTTTTCCATAATTATATTATAAATATTGCCTTTTTAGAAAAAGTACAGTATAATGCCTCTAAAAAGGGGATTACAAGTATGATTAAAAGAATTTTGACAGGTTTATTTATAATATTTGCATTTATTTGCACATTTTTAACAACATCGTTTGCCGCAGCTCCAACAGGATACCCGAAACCTGATGCCCCTCATTGGCAAAAAAGTCCGATAGTTGTATATATCCCGCAAGATCCAAAATCTGCTTCGATGCAAAATGCTTTTAAAAGATGGCAGGATGCCAGTGAACAAAAATTAAAATTTCAATATATTAATGACAAAAAAAAAGCAGATATAACCGTTGAATTTACTGATAAAGTAAACGGAAGTGACGGCCCATTGGGAGAATATTCACTTGAGATTCAAGGAATGGAAATTACGAAGGCAACAATTAAAATTGCAACCAAAAGTACACAGATAAAGAAATATTCAAAAAACTATATTTTTACAACAATGATGCATGAAGTAGGTCATGTTATCGGGATGAAAGACTCTGACAGGAAACGTTCAAGTATTATGCACATGCCGGTTGATGA
Source organism: uncultured bacterium (assembly GCA_902489575.1). Classification (GTDB taxonomy): domain Bacteria; phylum Cyanobacteriota; class Vampirovibrionia; order Gastranaerophilales; family Gastranaerophilaceae; genus Zag111. The sequence goes on along the minus strand of CABUAQ010000011.1, from coordinate 12,005 downwards.
AACACAAGATATACTTGTATCTGATAAACGTAATTTATATAGAATATACGGCTGGGACTGGATCAATAGAAAAAGAGGTTATGCTCATTTATAAATATTGAGTATCAATACATTTTTACAGTATCACGCCAACCATAAATACGATATAATTCTGCCAAATCAAATTTTGAAATTTCACGTTTTTCATCTATATACGGGTACATTATATTTTGAGGATTTGTTGAGTGTCTTACAATTCCCATAGCATGCCCTATTTCATGAAGCATCGATGTATAGACAGCATCACGATTTAAAGGCATTCCATTGCTTCTTTTTGCAGGAATATAAATTGTTGCATGTGCCATTTGATTTTTTTGATTATACGTACAGCGAGTAAGACCTATTACACCCGGCGGAACATCCGGCAAAGTTTCAACAAAAACAACATCTATATCCGCACTATCAAGAGAATCTACATAATAAAAAACGATATTGTTTTTAGCATATCTTGACCATTCTGCAAAAGCACGCTTCATCATCCCTGTTCGCTCTAATCCCGGTTGAATATAAGTATTAAGCCGCTTCGGATTAGCCCAGCGTTTTTGAGTTTGTACAGCTGTCACATCTTTTGCACAAAGCCAAAATAAAAAAATTATTAACCCAAATACTATTAATATCTTTTTCAATTGTTATACTCCTTACCAACCATACCTGTCATACAGTTGCTTAATATCATATTTTGAAATTTCTAATCTAACATCTGCCATAGGATACATAATGCTTTCTTGTTGGGTGACATGATTTAAACCCAATGCATGCCCTATTTCATGAAGCATTGTTGTATAAACTTCATCGTTACTAAGGGTTCTGCCGTCTTGAGTTAAATCTGCTATGTATATATCAGCTTTTCTTATTCTTGTTTTACTTCCGTTAGAATAAACTCTAGCCAATCCAATAGCTCGGTCTAATTCGTGAGAATTTGCATTATCAATCTTTTTCACAAAGGTAACCCGTATATCTGCGACATTTTTTGATGAAACATACTTAAAAATAATCTTTTGATTAGTTTTCCTTGTCCACTCTGCAAATGCACGTTTCATTCTTTCAGTATTCCTATGCCCCGGCTGAATATACGTTTTTATAGCCCGCGGAAACTGCCAAACACCCTCTGCTACCTGTGCATACACATTAACTGCAAATGATGCTAAATAAATTACAATAAAACAAAATAAAACTACAGTCTTTTTCATGTATCTCTCTAACATTTATAATCTTTTATACACAATAGGGTATTCGGCAACTTCATCAAAAAAATTCAGTAAATTTCCACATTCTTATTAAAACTTTACAAATAAAGTTGGAAATAACATTCAAACTGGATTATAATAAACTCGGGAAACGCTTATGGCAGAGGAAGTAATTAAAATAAATAACAACAAACCGGCACGTAAAAAATACGTGCTAAAAAAACGTGAAACCATAAAAACAGATTATCAAGTTGATTACGAAAAAGATTTAAATCCCGCCCAATTATGTGCAGTAACCTCAAAACAAGGTCCAATACTTGTTATAGCAGGTGCAGGTTCAGGAAAGACCAAAACTCTGACATATCGTGTTGCAAGACTTATCGAAGACGGAGTAAACCCTGAAAATATTTTACTTCTCACTTTTACAAAAAAAGCTGCCTCAGAAATGCTTTCCAGAGCAACTTTAGTTCTTGACAACAGATGTGAAAAAGTTGCAGGAGGAACTTTTCACTCATTTGCCAATGTAATTTTAAGAAAATATTCAAAATTATTAAAACTCAAAAATAATTTTACAATCCTTGATAAATCAGACTGTGAAGATATTATAAACCACATAACAGGGCAACTTTACCCTAAAAAAGAAAAAAGATTTCCAAAGAAAAATACAATCCACGAAATTTATTCAAAAAGTGTAAACAAAGAAACCCCGACCAAACTAATTATAGAAGAAGAATTTCCTCAGTTTGCCCACTGTCAGGACAAAATTATAGAAATTCATAAGGCTTATGTTGCTTATAAACGAGAAAATTCCGTACTTGATTACGATGATTTGCTATTATATATTAAACTTTTACTGGAAAATAACGAACACCTGCGTAAAACTCTTTCAAACCAATATCAATATATTATGGTTGATGAATATCAGGATACAAATACCCTTCAAGCTGATATCATAAAACTTCTTGCATCAGAACACAACAATATTATGGCAGTAGGAGACGATGCTCAAAGCATTTATTCATTTAGAGGTGCAAACTACAGAAATATTTTGGATTTTCCAAAAATGTTTGAAAATACGAAAATCGTGAAGCTGGAGCAAAATTACCGCAGTACACAAAATATATTAAAATTTACTAATACACTTATTTCAAAAGCTAAAGAAAAATATGCAAAAACACTTTTTTCAGATATTCAATCATCCGTTGTTCCTGCGCTTATTTGTGCAAAAGATACACAAATGGAAGCTGATTTTATTTGTCAAAGAGTTTTAGAACTTTTAGATGAAGATATAAGTCTTTCTGATATATGTATCCTGACCCGCAATGCCCGTATGTCGTATTCCCTTGAAATAGAACTTTCCAAACGTGCTATTCCATATCAAAAATTCGGCGGGCCAAAATTTATGGAAACAGCACATATCAAAGATATCACAGCACATTTAAGAGTTGTAATAAATCCTGATGATATAATCAGTTTGACAAGAATACTGTTACTTTTAAAAGGGGTAGGAGCATCAACAGTTAACAACGTTTTACCACTCATTAAAGGTCAGCTTAACCCTGATGTAAAACTTCTACCACCAAACAAAGCATCAAGTATCGTTCCGCTATTATCCACACTTGATACTTTACGGAATAAAATTGCTGCAAAAAAACCTTCGGAAATTGTGGAAGAAGTTATTGCATATTATCGACCAATCCTCAAAGATAAATATGATGATTTTTCAAAACGTGAAAAAGATTTAGACCACTTTGAATATCTTGCTGGACAGTATTCAAATCTTGAAGATTTTATAAGTGACCTTGCTCTTGAACCGCCGGATACCAGTGTTGAAGGAATGTACAAACATAACAGTGATGATGAAGCTTTGACCATCTCAACAATTCACTCAGCAAAAGGGTTGGAATGGGACAGCGTTTTTATAATTGGAGCAGTAGACGGAAGATTTCCAAGTGCGTACTCTTTCAATTCAGAAGAAGAAATGGATGAAGAACTTAGGTTGATGTATGTTGCAGCAACCAGAGCTAAAAATAATCTCTATATAACATACCCCGTTGATATGTATGATTATTCAATGAATATGGTATTATCAAAACCTTCAAGATTTTTAAACGATATTCCTGATGATATTTTAGAAGTATGGGATATCACTGAAGGGTAAAGAGATGAAAAATAAATATAAGGATATGTTACTGGCACAAAACTACTATAAAGGAAAACACCAATGATTATAAAAATATATACAGATGGAGCATGCAGCGGGAATCCGGGGAAAGGCGGATATGGAACAATTCTTATCGCTGAAGATGATAATGGAGTTGTACATAAAAAAGAATTAACTCAAGGGTTTAAAGTAACAACAAACAATCGTATGGAACTACTTGCCGCAATTGTCGGCTTAGAGGCACTAAAAAAACCGTGTGATGTTGAACTTACATCTGATTCAAAATATCTGGTAGATGCCTTCAACCAAAACTGGATAGACGGTTGGATTAAAAGAGGCTGGAAGGGAGCTAACAAACAACCGGTCAAAAACCAAGATCTTTGGCAAAGACTTATAAAAGCAAAAGAACCTCACAACGTAAAATTTATTTGGGTAAAAGGACATGCCGGTCATGAATACAACGAACGCTGTGATCAAATGGCTGTAGCATCTGCAAATAACGACAACCTGCTTGATGACACAGGGTGTCAGATTTAAATCTATATAAATACAGTTGTCATATATAACAATATATTAAATTTCTATGTCTCAGGATTGAAATTTATCTTTTTTTATTTTAATATGAAGTCCGCGATTATTTGATTAAATATAAAAATATAGTGACATTTCAGCCTGGGAGAAATTAATGAAAATTACCTCAACAGTAAGACCTTTGTATTTCAAGGCCCAAGATGGCGATGTAAATTTTGATGCATCGGCAAAAAACAAAAAAGAAAAAAAATACGTTGATCCATTAGCGAATTGGCCAATGAGAGGGCTGGGATACACAAATGACATTGGTGTTGCGATAAACGAAATTGCCCCAACAGCTGCCCGTCTTTTCTGGGTACCCGCTCTAATGTATTTTGGGGCAGATGTATATGACAAATATAAAAACAAAGGTAATAAATACGATCCGGATGCAAAACGTGCATTTTCACAAGCGGTATTTCAAGCATTTGCAAGTATAATTCTGCCGACTGTGTTTGGACATATGGGACAAAGCGGTTTTTCACAGCTTGAAAAATATAAGGGTGAAAAAATCTCAACCAATGCTAAAGAACAAACTTACAGATTTATCATAGGACACGCGTCAGAACATGATATATTTGGACAACATAACAAAGATAAAGTTATAAAAAACTTTGAAGACAGTTTTAATATTTTCTATACAAATAATAAAAAACACTATGAGAAACAAAACATTTTTGTAAAAATTTACGACAAAACACTAGCTAACTGCAAAAAAGGGGCAATAGCAAATTCTAACGAAAAAAGAATCAAAGAATTTGCACAAAAACAGTTTACCGAAATACTCAATACCTGCTCTGATTCAGAAGCTTTAAAACAATTTGCAGATAAAAAGATTTTTAAACTAAAAGCCTGGAAGTCACTAGGAGCATTTACAGCTCTATTACTTACAGTAAAACCGATTGATTCTTTTGTAGAATCTGTCATTATCAAAAAAGTTGTTGAACCCCAAATGGAAAAATTATATTTCCAACATCACAAACCAATATCCGATTTTGGTAAATATAACGCTGAACAAAATAAAAATAAAGAAGAAAAAATTATGAATTCATAATTTTTTTAATTTCGTCAACCGCCCTGCTGACCGAATAACTCCAGTTATTCATTTTATCATTAACAAACGGTTTTACAGATGTCAGCCAAACAACATTATCACCTGAAAGATCAAACCACCTGAATTCGTAATGCCAGTTGAACAGAGCAAATGTTCGCTTGCCCAAAGCACCAGCAAGGTTGAGTATACAGTTATCTGTTGTTATCACAACATCAAGGTTAGCAATTGCAGCTGCAGTCTGATTAAAATTATTAAAGTCAGCGGCTATGTTATGAATTTTGTTATTTGTAAATATTTTAAATTGTTCATCTTCAACATCTTTCGTAAGAGAATATATTTCAACATTTTTCAACTTATCTAATACGAGTAAATCTTTCAAAGGGATATTTCTCGTTTGATTTCCTGCAGCACTGCCCGAAAACGATATCCCTATTTTAAATTTTTCATTATTAAAATACTTTTCTTTATATTCTGCAACAAGTTTGTCATCCGGTTTTATATAACCCCCTCCTGCTGAAATATTTTCCCTTTTCAACCTCAATGCAATTGGTATTGACATTGATGGGATATGATAATCAAATTTTACTTTATTCTGATTAAACAAAGAGCGAGGAATAACTTCAACCCCAAAATCATTCTCTTTCAACAGTTCGTAAACAGAATCCTGCACTACAAATATAACATGCTTTGCAAGTTTAACAAGTCTTGGCATATACCCCCACATAAGAAAAGTATCCCCGTAACCTTGCTCATAATGCACAAGCAATACAGAATTTGAAATATCTTTTACACCATTCCATTTTGGCTGAGAAATTTTCGGGTAAGCAGTTTTGTTATTTTCCTTTAAGAATCGTGCATCAAAATATTTATACCAGTCTTCATAATTTTCTGTCTTTATACAAAATGCTGCATAATCATACTTATCATCATTTGTTAATTCATCAAGCTCTATTAGTTTATCCCAAAAAATCCTTGTTTTAGTTTTATCATTGGCTTTTGATGCCATAATTGTTGCGTTCTTATAAAATAATCTGTTAAAAGGTTCCATTTGTACCGCTTTTTCAAAACATTCGAGAGATTTTTTCACATCTGAATACTGTGCCGTTAAATCAGAATATAATATGTTATAATAACAACCAAGTTGATTGTACTCAGATGCGGTAATTTTTGAACTTCCCTTTAGTTCTAAATACTTTTCGTAATTTTCAACAGCCTTTTGAATTTCATTATTCCGGCTATAAATCTCACTTAGCAGTTTATAAACTTCCGAATCTGCAGGAACAATCTGCTCAAGATGATATATCAGTTCTTTTGCCAAATCAAATTGTTGTAATTCATTTAAACATTGTATGTAATCTCTGAGATTGTAAACATCATACTGATCATATTTAAATATTGAGGTGTAACATATAAGTGCATCAGAATAATTTGTTTCCTTCATATATTCTTTTGCAAGTTTATTCATTTTGCCCAAAAATAATCCGAGCGACATCATTAATTCATCTTGTACTTGATGTTGAAAGGTTTTATCATTTTTAAGCATCATAAGATTATTTCTATATGTTTCAAAATAACTTATAGCATCAAGCACTCTTCCTTCTTCCAAAAGAGAAACCCAGATTGAACGATTAAGCTTTAGCAGTAAAAAATTATCCATAGTATACCTCACAGCCAAGTATAAAGCATAAAAAGTAAAATTCAGTCATTCAAGTAATGGATTTTGACAACCGGTAAAATATACTATAAAATAATACACAAGGAGAAGAAATGAATATTCCTCAAAATGCAAAAGCAGAACTAGAAAAACTTCTTACCGGAAACAAAAATTTTATTAACGGAACACCGACCGCAAAAAATATGTGTCTGGCGACCCTGCAGAAACTTGCTAAATATCAAGAACCTTACGCATGTGTATTAAGTTGTTCTGATTCCAGGGTAGTGCCTGAAATTATTTTTGATTGTGGTATAGGTGAACTTTTTGTAGTAAGAGTTGCAGGTATTACAGTAGGACCAAATGTTTTAGAAAGTCTTGAATATGCAGTAAAAAAACTTCACGTTCCGCTGCTTATACTTTTAGGGCATGATGATTGCGGAGTTATGACTTACGCTAATGAACATTACCCCGAAGTTACGAAAGATTTTCAATCCATTCTAAGATGCGTTTATCCGGTTATTGATAAAGGCGGTCAAATGTCTTGTAATAACAAGTTTGCAAAAAAACACACCGTATGGGTGGAAAATTATATTTTACAACACTCAAAAATTATCAATTCTGCCGTTAAAGACGGTAACTTATATATTGCAAAATGTCACTTTGACCACAATAATGGTGAAGTATATTTAATAGATGAAGATTCAAAGAAAATCAATTAGTTAAGATAGTCCATTAATTTGTTAAGCAATTGAGCTCTTTGATGGAACCCGACAAATTCTGCAATTTTTTCACCGTTTTTTAAAAGAATGAATGTTGGAAACCCTTTAATTCCAAATTTCTTTACAATTGAAGGACTTTCATCTCCATCAACAAGACCGATCCACATATCTGAATCCTTTAGTTCTTCAAGTTCTATTCTTTGATTTTTACAGTACATACACCAGGTTGTATAAAACTCAACAAGCTTAAGACCGTTTGCAGTTTCCTTATCAAAATTATGTTCGTTTAATTCTATTAACATATAGTTTCCCCCGTTATTATATAGGTTTATTCTAACATTGTTTTTAGAAATCTACATCAAACAGACGTCTATTTCCGTTAACAAAAATTAATAAAAAAAAATAATTTTTGCAAATTTTATTACTTTGAAACGTTATTAATAGTAATGTAGTATGTAGTTTCAGTAGTAAGGCAAGGTCAAATTTCACATGACAATAAACATAAACCCAAGCATTACAGGCACAAATAATTACCAATGCAAGCACAATAACAAAACATCGGTAACTGCGACAAAACCTGCACAGACATCGTTTGGGAGACTTCCGTTAAGCCAACAGAAAATCAGCACAAGCGAAGGTATCAAACTATTTTTAAGAGGTATAGGCAAACAAGGAACTGAAATTCTTGAAAACATTTACACAAAGCCGTTACAAACCCTTGCAATAGCCGGTAGTACAGCATTAGGTATTATGGCACTACCGCTTATTGGAATACCGACAGCCGTAGGCGCAGGAGTTTTAGCAATAGGATTTGCAGGCTACTCAGCCCTAAAAGGTATTTCGCACGTTAAGGATTTTATGCAAAATAATAAAGAAGGAAGTTACCATATTGCACGTTATAATCTTTTGCAATTAGGTGAAGATTCATTTGATTTAGCATTGTCTGCACCATTTATACCAAAATCTATTACCCATATTAAAAATTTTGTAAAACACGGCAAAATTGCTGTTAATACCCAACTTATAAATGATTTAAAATCCCCGAATACATTTAAAAATAAATGGAAAATTTTAACCAGTACTGATAAAAACTTAACAAGAAGCAACAGTTTTAAAAATGCCGTCGATAAAGAATTAGCAAAACTTGAAGGAATAAACGACACCCAAAAGGCAGCTATAAAAAAAGATCTGCTGGAGTTTGACGTACCGGAAGCAAAAATTTCTGAAGTAGTTATTGACAAATGGGCTCAAATAAAAGGAATAAAAACCAAGCCTGATTTACAATACAAAACTCTTCCGCAAAATGTAGGAGGTCAAGCTAACCTTGCAGAATGTAAAATTACAATCAATGATTTTAAGCAGAAACTTCCTCCGGATATTTTTGAAAGATACCGGCTTGTAAAAACAGAAACCCGCGGAAATACTTATGTAAATACTTATAAAGATAATACTACAGGAGCAGTTTTACAAGATACAATTGAGAAAGATATCCTTAACGCATATAATCAACTGTATAAAGAGCAAAAAGTACTAACGCCGCAAAGCAGACAAATACTTTCTACAATCCATGAACGGGAACATATTCATCAATATGCACAAATGTACCAGCAAAGCGGTAATCAACATTTCCCAGCCAAACCAACCCCGCGCGCTGAAATGTTATACAAACAAATGAACAGGGATATGCCAACAATTCAGCCCGGCTCATCTTACGCAACAGAAATAGAAAATTATGCAATAGCAAAAAATAACGGCACACCTGTTTCATACATTAAAAATGCACGGGAAATAGGCGCAAGAAATGCTGAACGTACAGCGATGAACCACGCAGATTTCCAAAGACTTGACCGGGTTTTTGCAAAAACAAATAAAACTTCAATACCAAACCTTGAAAGTACAATAATTTTAAACACAATAAGACCGGAAGCAACAATCAGCTAAACCATTAATACCTTAACGGAATTTTTGAGCGATAAACTTCTTTATCCTCATATCCAAAATTCAAAAGCATTCTGTTCGTACTTGTGTAAAAAATGTTTTCATCAAAAGTCGGTCCAATATTAATTGAAGTGACAGAATCTTTTGAAAATTTATACTCCAGATACGGCACAAAAAGCCCGTTTTTCTCAACAACACCCGTCGGCTTTGATGCATCAGTTCCAAAAACATTAACTATCACAATTCTATATTCATGCTCATTTTTAAACTGCGGATTTTTGAAGAAAATACTAACGATGCTTAATACATCGATAAGTTCAAACAAAATATCAAAAAGTTTAACCTCATTATGTTTTTTACATTTTAATGCCCGTTCAAAAAGCATATTCCATTTTTTGAAAATAGCATGAATAATTTTAATCTGCTTTTGTTTATCATATATTACACTGCCGTATATAGGAAGATAATCGTTTTTTGTCATTTCTGCAACAAGTTTCTTCTTATCAAATCCTATATTATATCCTGTATAACTTTTCCCCTTTGCATAATTATTCCACAAGGTTAAATTATCACTTTCTGTGGAAAAAGATGTTGTAAAATACTCTAACTTGTTAACCAAATCATTATCGCCATCAACAATATGCTTATATTTGTTTCGAAAATGATTTTTAATTTTATCAAATAAATCGGGATTTAAACCATCAAATTCGTCTATCAAATGAACAATTAGTCTATATGAATATGCAATTTCTTCTTTGTCATTAAGATACAACGCATTTGAAAAACGCAAAGCTCCGCCGGATAAAATATTTAAAAGTTTTTCAGGTTTTGTATAATGATAAATTGTATAATTAGTATCATTATCTAAAATTTTTTTTATCTTAGGAATTTTTTCCAGCAAATCATCGTAATAAGACATTAAAAAACCTCGCAGACTGTATTACAATTATACCATATTTTTGATGATACTGCCAGATACCTTATTTTTTTAGCGAACGTTCGAGCCGATTTTTTATCTGTTCAACTTCTTCCTTTGTAAGATATTTATGGAATTTTGCAAACTCTTCCATAATCTCCCAAGAAGAATAGTTGCCTGTTTCAACTTTTTTAATCCAATCATTAACTTCTTTAGTCATCATAATAAACACTACTCCTGTAATAAAAATTTTACACAAGGATTATACACCAAAACATAAATTTAATGCAAATGTTTAAGGAGATTTCCTATCCCATACAATACCTGTTTTAACACGTTTAGCCGGAATCCCTGCATATACCGAATTTTCAAAAGAACAAGGTTTTGTAATGATACTACCTGCACTAACAACAGAATTGGCACCAATACTCCCGCCTTTTAAAATCATAACATTATTGGCAAGCCATACATGATTTCCAATTTCTATACTCTTACCATAATTTAAAATCTCACCAGAATATTTATCTGCAACACAATGCCCGTCTGTTGCTCGAATTAATATATTTTTAGCAAACATACAATCATCACCAATTTTTACATTTAAACCAGACTCCTCCGCAGTAACAATTTCACATCCATTCGTCAATGAGAAGTCTTCCCCTATCAAAACTTCAGAATTATCACCACTAGCCAATATCTTAAGTTTCTTTATTCTGTTAGATGAAGATTTGATTATAACCTTACAATTATTTCCGCAAACTATCCTGCTTGCAAATATATTAGACAACGGCTCAAAAATCATTACTTCTGAATTACGCCCCTTAAAACTTATATGAATACCGGGAACAAACAATACTCTTTTTTTATTTCCTTTTTTATTTATCTTGTAAATTCTATTTCCTCTAAACATTACCGCCTTCCTTATTAATCAAACAAAATAATTTCTCACGTATATACTGAGCAGTAATATTTTCTGAAATTACAACAGATTTATATAATTCAGGAACAGGTGCCCAATGAATAATCATCTCTTTGGAATAAAACAAAGCAACTACAGGAACTCCAACTGCACAACCTAAATGCATTGTCCCCGTATCCACACTTATCAGCCCCTCACAATTCTTTAGAACCGCAGCCAATTCCGGAATTGTTGTTTTGTCAACTAAATCAATATATTCACAGCCTGATTTTTTTAACAAACTTGAATAATTCTTCATATTTTCTCCCACTCCTAAAAGTAAAACTTTATAATCAGTCAAATTAATTTGTCTTATTAAATCAATACATACTTCCTCAGGTAAATCCTTTTTCTTATTTTTACTCAAAGGACAAATACCAATATATTTATAATTTTTGACAACAAGTGATTTTAAATCTTCAGGCAAAAATGTGTCTGCATTATATTTTATAGGTAAATTTTCAAATTTCTTTACACTCTTCAATTGTGTCAAAAGTTTAGTATGACGCTCCTGAACAGAACAATTTAAATCATTCTTTACCTCTGTAATTATACGCCTTGACCCTATCATCATTGCAATAAAAAAATTTCGTTCCCCATAATATGGAATAAATGTACAAAACGGGAATTTATAAGGAAAATCAATTATAAATTTTATTAACCCGAATAACCCCTTATTTTTTCCTTTTTTATCATATACAATAACCTCATCAACATCTTTTTGAAATTTTGCAGCATCTTCAAAAGGGTCATTTACAATAAAAACAATTTTAGATTTTGGATAATTGATTTTTATGTTCTGACAT
>CABUAQ010000010.1 GCA_902489575.1 uncultured bacterium | reverse complement strand
TAGAGGAAGTGCCGGAAGACAAAAACACTAAACTTCAGGAAGAATATAACAAGCTTAACCAGCAATATATTCGCCTTGCTGCTGATTTTGACAATTACAGAAAACGCCAGGAGCAGGAACGCGAAAATCTTATAAAATTCGGAACAGAAAATGCATTAAAAAATATGCTTGAAATTCTTGACAACTTTGAACGCGGTCAAAAAGCACTTGAAAGTGTTGAAGATTGCGAAAAAGTAAAAGAAAGCTTTGATCTTATACATAAACAAGTTATAGAAACTCTAACCAAATTAGGCTTGGAAAAAATAAAAGCTATCGGAGAAGAATTTGATCCAAATTTCCACGAAGCGGTTATGCAGACACCGACAAGTGAATACCCTGAAAATTCAGTAATTACAGAATTGAAAAAAGGTTACAAAGTTGGAGACAAAGTAATTCGTCCAACTCTTGTCAATGTTGCAACTGCCGAATAATTTCAGACTTGAGAACTTAAAAGGAAGTAAAAAAGAAAATGGCAGATTACTATGAAATATTAGGAGTATCGAAAGATGCTTCAAAAGACGAAATAAAATCAGCTTTTCGTAAAAAAGCAAGAGAACTACACCCCGATGTTAACAAAGCTCCGGATGCAGAAACCAAATTTAAAGAACTGGGTAAAGCATACGAAACCCTTTCTGATGATAATAAGCGTGCAACTTATGACCGTTACGGGGAAGACGGATTAAAAAATGCCGGATTTGATACTAACGGACCATTTGCAGGCGGTTTTGGCGACCTTAACGATATTTTTGAAAGCTTTTTTGGCGGTGGTTTTGGCGGTTTTGGTTTCGGTGGGAGACCTGACCCTAACGCTCCACAAAGGGGTTCTGATTTAAGATATGATATTAAACTAACGTTTGAAGAAGCCGTATTTGGTACAAAAAAAGAAATAAAATTTGATCATTTGGAAGTGTGCCCTGATTGTCACGGAACAGGTGCAGAAAAAGGCTCTGAAAGGAAAACCTGTCCGCAATGCGGTGGTTCAGGCCAGGTACAAACTGTAACAAGAACTCCGTTAGGAAGTTTCGCACAAATTACAACCTGTCCGCGCTGCAAAGGTAGCGGGCAGATTATAGATAAACCCTGCAAAACCTGCCAAGGACAAGGCGAAGTTACCAGAGAAAAGAAAATCGAAATTAAAATCCCTGCCGGCGTCGATAATATGTCCAAAATCAGGGTGTCTTCAGAAGGTGATTGCGGAGTTAACGGCGGGCCTAACGGTGATTTGTTTGTCGTAATTCGTGTGGAAAATTCTAACTACTTTAAACGTGATGGTATTAACGTTTTTACAGAACTTGAAATCTCTCCCGCTCAGGCTGTACTTGGCGACATCATTACAATCAAAACACTTGATGGCGAAAGGGAAGTGCAAATTCCTGCTGGTATTCAACACGGGAATATCGTAAAAATTAAAGGTGCAGGTATTCCGATTATTACAAAACCTTCTCAAAGAGGAGATCACATCGTTATAGTTAAAATTAAAATTCCAACACATCTCAGTGTTGAAGAAAAACACTTATATCAAAAAATATACGAAATAAACGGGGGCAGGAAACCTCAACAATCAATTATGTCAAAAGTTAAGGGAGTATTTAAATAATATGCGTAAAATCTTAGCGGCAATTTGTTTATTTATATGTACAAACTCAATTGCATTAGGTGCACAGGTACCGCAATCGGTGCAGGATTTTATTAATAAAGATTTTCCAGACACAAACTTCAGATTTGATGGGGCAATTATTCTTCCTGATAAAACAATGTACCTTCCGGTCACTCCTGCAAAAACAGAAAATTCAACAAATATCAGTATTAAATCAAGTTATCCTGTTAATACTTCAATGAAGCAGAAACCTGATATGATTATTCTCAACAACAACTACGTTCTGTTAAAGGTAATCAATACTAACGGGAAAAAAACTGTTATAAATATGACAAATATTCCGGAAGAACTTCAAACAGGTCTGTTACCACAAGATATTCTATTGCCCAAAGGGCTTGTTTTCCCAGAATCTTTAAAAGGAATTATCGGGAATGTTAATGTCGAAGTTACACAAGAAACAGGTTTAAGAATTAACAATTCAAGAAACAAATATAAAAAAACAACTACTCCTGTTGAACCTCTTAAGGGTAAAACATTTTACGTTTCAACAGGCACGAATAAAAATATCCAGGTAATTCAAACAGACGCGAATAATCCGGAGTATTCACTGGAACAAGCTCACGTAATCAATGATATGAAAGCCTACAACGGAGAGTTTCTTCTCGTAACTTATTTTGACTCTAAAGTGATGAATATTATATCATTAATGGATGAAAAAGTTATTAAACAAGTGAATTTTGAAACCGTTCCCGAACAAATAATTATAGACAAAGATAAAAAGACGGCTTATATTACATCAGGTACTAATTCAAGTATTTATATCCTAAGCCTTGAAACAATGACCTTGAAAAAACAATTAAAAATTAATGGGAAATGCGAAAAATTTACCCTAAGTCAAGATGGAACAAAACTATTCTACGTTGACAGGAATACTAATGACATTTGGGCTATAGAACTTGATAATAATTTCTTGCTGAAAAATATCGGGAACTTTCCAAATATCTCAAAAATTGCATATGAAAACGGTAAAATCTACGTAATAAGCAGAACAAAAAATCGAGTTGCGGTTGTAGATTACGAAACACTTGGTTTTATGACCGAACTGGAAGTCTGTGAAAAACCTGTAGATTTATACGCCAATAACGGAGAATTGTTTATATTAAGCGCTCAGGAAAATATTGTAGAAGTTCTAAACACACAAGATGACATAATCACTGATAAATTATTCTTAAATACAAACGCATTTGCAACTAATATAACTCCAATTGAAAACAGTAAATTAATAATGATTACAAATGCTCTGTCAGGGTTATATTCAGTAATAGATACCGAAACAAAAGAAATTGTTAAAACAAGCCCGATTGACGTTCCGGTAAGAACTATAGTTATAACAAATAAGGTAAAAACAATAAAATAATATGATTGAAAATTTTGATAACACAACTCAGAACATACTAAAAGAATTAGAAAAGACACAAAAAGAGTTTTGGAATATTTCACGAACAACCGCAGAATTTTTATATAACTTAGTGGTTGATTCAAATTCACAAAACGTAATAGAAGTTGGGACATCTAACGGTTATTCAGGGATTTGGCTTGGAAAAGCACTTAAAAAAACCGGTGGGAAACTCACAACTATTGAGTTTTACGATAAAAGACTCGATATTGCGAAGGAAAATTTTCAAAAATGCGGTGTGGCTGATATTATCGATACAAAAAAAGGGGATGCTGCAACTATCTTAGAATACCTGCCTCAAGATTTTGAAGTTGATTTTGCATTCATTGATGCAAATAAAGCACAGTACATCAAATTTTTTCACCTGATTGCACCACATTTAAAAGTCGGGGGTTACATCGTCTGCGATAACGTATTATCCCACGCCGCCAAAGTCCAACCATTTATAGATGACATCGATGCCAATCCTGATTACGAAAATGTTATTTTACCGCTGCCTGCAGGATTGTCACTTGCAAAGAAAATAAGATAGGAGAATTAAAATGAGTGAAGATTGTATTTTTTGTAAGATTATAAGAGGCGATTTCGGTACAGAGTTTGTCTACGAAACCAGAAATACCGTTGTATTTAATGATATCAATCCAAAAGCTCCTATACATATGCTTGTATGCCCAAAACAACATATTACATCATTAAATGAACTTGAAGATAAAAATTTAATGGCAGAACTTTTACAAACAGTAAAAGATGTCACCAAAAAGGTAGGATTAAAATCATACAAAACACAGATAAATACCGGTAAGGAAGCCGGTCAGGAAGTTTTCCACCTGCATATTCATATTTTAGGCAATAAAAATTAATTTAATAAAACTTTAAAATCCTAAAGTTTATATAAAATAGTCCGTTATAAAACATAGGCATAATATTACATAATTGGAGACATGAACTATGGTAGATGGCGTTGGCAATGGAGCTACCCCACATACTACATTAAAATTAAAAGGTAAAAACGGGCAAACAATTAACCTGAATGATCTTGAAGGTTTACAAAAAACTGAGCAAAATGAGGATCTTTTTAAGCGCTATGACAAAAATAATAACGGGATTATTGACAAAGATGAAGTTGTCGCTATGCGTAATAATCTCCAAACTATAGCCGGAAATAATACTATTTCAAAAAGAGAACTAAACAAACACTTCGGGAAAGATAGTAACGCAATGGAAGCACTATCAAAATTAGCATCTCAGCAAGAAACCCTTCAAAACAGTTCTTCTTATCAGGAAGTTAACGGTAATACAACAACATACGTATACAAAGGAATTGATAACGAGCATTCATACACCTATAAAAAAACAACAAACGGAGAGTTTGTAACAACAGAAATGAATGATGGTTCAAAAGAGATTAAATATAAAGATGGCAGCCGTATGGAAATTTCTAAAGATGGAGTCCAAACTTTATACAACAACAAAGGTCAAAAATATTTAATTACCAACCCTGACGGCAGCACAATTGAACATACACCGGACGGGAACAAATCAATTACACGAAACGCAGGTGGACAAACAACAAGAATTATTGAACTGAAAAATCAACAAGAAAGTCGTACAGACTTTGAATATACTGGTGACAAGACCATAGCAAGAACATATAATGGAATAGGAACAGATGCCCCATTAAGTTCTATAACTGTTTCAGAAAAACAAAATGGGCACAATGTCAATACAAAATACGCGACAGAAGAAGATATGAAAAATTCTCGTCCATCAGAACAAATCACAGATGCACACAATCCTACCCTGAAAACCGTAACGAAATTCACCTATGACAAAAATGGCAATGTAAAAGCTGAAACGACAAATTCAGCAGGCGAAACAACCACAAAATACACAAACACAAAAGGTGAAGAAATAAGTGATACACAATTTAACAGTGAAAAACAAGACACAACAACATACACTGTTCCAAAAGGTCACACTATAACTCAAATCACAACCGACATTCTTAAACAACAAGGAATTGAAAATCCAACCCCTGAACAAATTAAAGATGCCCGTAAACAAATCATCGAAACAAATTCAGATCAAATTCAAACAATGAAAAGCGGCCAATATAAAGGTAACAAATATTTTTATGCCGACGCAGAAATTAAAGTTCCGCAATTAAATACCGCTCAAAATTCCGAACAAGAAGATATTATCGATGGCGGCACCTTACCGGAAGTTGTTGTAACTGCAAAAAGAATTTCGCCTGAGATGAAAGCGAAAAGGCAACAGCTCCAAGCCTTGTTAGGTGAAAAATACGAAGTCGGTTATTCAAAAGATGGCAAACTTGAAGTAAGAAATAAAAACGGAGATATCTTGCCTGAAGCAACGAAAAAAGCAAATCAGGGAATAAGTGAAACAGAAACAAAACCATTAAGCGAAATTATTCTCGAAAAAGGTGATAACGATAAAAGCGATTCACTGGATAAGACCGAATTCAGAAATTTTATTATAAATTTCTTAAAACTTGAATTAACAGATGCAAATCGAACTCAAATAGAAAATCTTATAGAAACAAGTTTTAATTCATTTGATAGTATCAACACAGATGGTACAATATCAAAAGAAGAATTAAATAAAAATGCTAAAGAATTACTTGAAAATATTGGAAACCAAATCAATGAAATAGAAAAAAAACAATTTCAAACAGAGACAGAAACATAATCATTGAAATGAAATTTTTATATGATAGTATTTTGAAACGGGGATAAAAATTTTATCCCCGCTTTAACAGGAAAGGGAAAAGAAGATGAAAAACGGAATAGAAAACGGTTATTATCACGAAATTACTCCAGCCGGATTTGGTATTGCAATCAAAGCCGGAAAAGTATTATTTTCAGATAACTCACCGTTCCAAAAAGTTGAAGTGTTTGAGACAGAGTCACAACTTGGCAGAGTTTTAACACTTGATGATTTAATGATGACAACAGAAGGTGATGAATACCATTACCACGAAATGATTGCACATATCCCTATGATGCAGCACCCTGAACCAAAATCAGTATTGGTAATCGGCGGCGGCGACGGCGGCACTATTCGTGAAGTTATGAAACACAAAACTGTTGAACGTGCTGTTTTATGTGAAATAGACGGAATGGTAATAGAAGCCTGCAAAAAATATTTACCAACAATATCTTGTGAGCTTGATAACCCTAAAGTTGAAATTCTTGTCCAAGACGCAATTGAATATATTAAAGATAAAAAAGATGAATTTGATATAATTTTGATTGATTCAACAGACCCAATGGGACCTGGTGAAGGTTTATTTACAGAAGAATTCTATACAAATGTAAAAAATTCACTAAAAAAAGGCGGTATAGTAGCTGCTCAATCAGAATCCCCGTTTGTAAATAAAAAAGAAATCAAAAAAATGTATAATTTGCTTAAAAAAGTATTCCCAACAGTAGCAACATACACATCAAATATCCCAACATATCCTGGCGGATACTGGGCTTGGGCTTTCTGTTCAGTAGATGTGAAACCTTTAGAATACTATAATGAAGAACGTGCCGCAGAAATTATACCAACTTGTAAAATCTATAATAAAGATTATCACAACGCACGTTTTGCACTCCCAAATTATTTGAAAGATTTACTTTAATAATAAAAAAGGAAAGGCTAAAGCCTTTCTTTTTTTAAACATTACTTTTTTTAATCCTAAAATATTTTGCAACAGGACGTTCAACACAATAATGAACACCTGTACCAAACAAGATTATCACAATAAACAATAGTACCAAATTCAATATCGGATGTGCAATAACCCAATTTGCATGAGCTTTACACACATAAAAATACCATAATTTAATTACAAATTGATGACTCAAAAATATTGCAAAAGCAAATTGACCTAAAAAAACTGAAAAATTATTCTCCAGCATGGTTGATAAATAACCTTTCTTAATTACAAATAAAGAAAATAATCCGATAAACGAAATAATCATAATCATAGGATTATTATAAGCAGTTTTGTGCAAACACATATAATATATCAAAAAACCGAATAAATAAATTTCCATACCGGTACAAAATAATTTTTGCCAAATATTTAAAACCTTATCTTTTATAGCAGAAATATTATCTTTGTAAATCATAGCAAGAAAATAACCTGCCCCGACACCTGCAAATGCTCTTATCATTCCTCGATTAAATACATATGCAACATTAAGATAATTTATACCATTTGTATGTATCCATAACGAATAGCAAAAGAAAATTATACAAGCAGTTATTAGATTAAAAATTTTTCTATCAACAGATTTATATAAATAAAAGTAAAAACATAATGTCCAAAATAATGACGATACAAACCACGATGCCGGAACATCTCCATTTCTGAATGTTAAACCTACATTTTGAAGATTTAATATTGTGAAAAGATTTTCAAATCGTGCCATTGATAAAGGTGTAAATATAGAAAAAATAAAATATAGTGTTAACATAAATAAAACCGTAGGCATAAAACGAATTAACTTTTTCTTTGCAAAAGTAACAAAATTTTGTTCAAATTTTGCTGTCATAAACAGGAAAAATCCTGAAATTATAAAGAAAAAATCTACAGCTAAACTAGTCCAATGAAAA
This sequence comes from uncultured bacterium, assembly GCA_902489575.1. GTDB lineage: Bacteria > Cyanobacteriota > Vampirovibrionia > Gastranaerophilales > Gastranaerophilaceae > Zag111. The sequence goes on along the minus strand of CABUAQ010000010.1, from coordinate 27,166 downwards.
TTTGAAATCATGATTTTATATAAATTTACATCATTTTTGAACATATTTATTATACCGCTTGGTAAATGACAACATACAATAATTAATGAAAATATAAAACGTAAAAATTCAATATTTTTAATTCTCTCCATAAATCTTAATCCCATAAACCAATTTCGTGCTAATTATAGCACAAAATTAGTTTTATCAAAAATCTAGGAATTTATGTTATTCTTATACGTATTCACAACATTTTGATACATAACAGGGATATTTACAATTTTATGTGTTAAATAATACGGATTGGTAAATGCTGAAAAAAACTCTGCCCCGACAGTAGTTGTAGCATTTGCAGTTGTCCTTAAAATTTTATTTGGGATTTGAGCTTTGCTAAACTTATGCCGAAACGGATTGCCGCTTTCGTACAAATCATAAGTAACAGTATCAATAACATCATTAACCGGAGTAGAGTCTACCCAGTTTGAGAGTAATGTAATATTTTGACTGAATGTTGTCGCACTTATTAAATCCATACATAAATATTAAAACAAAAAATATTTTATTTTGCTATACATAAAATTTTACAGCTCCGTGAAAGACAAATAAATGTAAGAACACAATAATCAAAATATAAACAAACAAAAGCGACGGTGAAATCACCGCCGCTTTTAAATTTTAATTTACAAATCTACACTTCTTTAAATATCAAAGAAGCATTTTGACCGCCGAAACCAAATGAATTTGATAATGCGGCATGAAGTTCAGCATTAACTGCCTTATATGGAACATAATTCAAATCCGCAACTTCTTCATCTTGATTATCCAGGTTAATTGTTGGAGGTACAATATTTTCATTTAATGCTTTTACACAAACAATAGCTTCTGCAGCACCTGTTGCACCCAGCATGTGTCCGTGCATACTCTTTGTTGAAGTTACATACAAATCCGGATTTTCTTTTCTATCACCGAACACTTTTGCAACAGCATTAGATTCAGCTTTATCACCCAAACCGGTACTTGTACCGTGAGTATTTACATATTGAATATCTTCAGGTTTCATACCGGCATCTTTCAATGCAAATTCCATTGCATGTATAGCACCTGCACCATCAGGAGCCGGAGCTACAACATCATAAGCATCACCAGTTTGTCCATAGCCAACAATTTCAGCATAAATTTTTGCACCACGAGCTTTAGCATGTTCGTATTCTTCAAGAATTAATACACCTGCACCTTCTGACATAACAAAACCATCTCTGTCTTTGTCATAAGGTCTTGAAGCTTTTTGCGGCTCGTCATTACGCTTAGAAAGGGTTCTTGCAGCTGAGAATGCACCAACACCAACATCACAAATTGTTGCTTCTGCACCGCCGGCTACCATAACATCAGCATCACCCCATTGAATTGAACGGAACGCGTCACCAATTGAATGTGAACCTGTTGCACAAGCTGAAATAACAACTTTATTAATACCTTTAAAACCATATTTCATTGAAATATGACCGGAAGGCATATTTACAATCATCATAGGAACTGTAAATGGTGAACATTTATTTGGACCTTTTTCAATAATTCTAATATGATTTTCTTCAAATGTCTTAAACCCGCCGGCTGCTGAGCTGACAATAACACCAACCCTATACGGATCAATGTCTTTCAAATCTTCTAATTTTGCATCCTTAATTGCTTCATCAGCTGCAACAACAGCAAATTGAATAAATCTGTCCATTTTCTTTGCAGCTTTTGCATCCATATAATCTTCAGGATTAAAATCCTTAACTTCACCGGAGATTTTTACAACATGTTTATCAATATCAATAGCTTTAGTCGTATCAATACCGCTTTTCCCGGCTATCAAACTTTCCCAGAACTTACCAACACCAACACCAAAAGGCGTAACTGCTCCTAATCCTGTAATCACTACTCTTCGTTTATTCATTTAAGATGTCCCCTTTAATAATAAATAATGCGAGAATGAAATATTATACCTCACTCTCGCAAATATAAAATCCAGTTTGAACAATTCATCAAAAATTCAATAGTGAGATAATTACTTACCTAATTTGCTGTCAATGTAGTTTACAGCATCTTGAACTGTTTGAATTTTTTCTGCGTCTTCATCAGGAATTTCGCACTTGAATTCTTCTTCTAAAGCCATAACTAACTCAACTGTATCTAATGAATCAGCACCTAAATCATCAGTGAAACGAGCTTCAGGTGTAACTAATTTTTCATCAACACTCAATTGATCTACTACAACTTTTTTTACTGTTTCTAATGTACTCATCTTCTTTTCCTCTTTATTATTTGTGTATTACTAATACTTTTCTTGCTACATTATAAACTGTTAAATATTTTTTTGCAAGGTATTTACAATAGGGTAACAATATTGTTAAAAATCTTTACTTAGCGAGCTTAAAACGTTGTTTCATATTTTAGAATTTGCACATTAAAATCCAAAAAAGGCGGGCACAAAAAATGTCCCGCCTGTTGACTAATCATCAAAATACAACTATATTAACATACCACCATCAACTTCAAGAGCATGACCTGTAATATAATTTGTATCCAAAGCTAAGAATTTAACTGTTGCTGCAATATCTTCAACTTCGCCAAGTCTTCTTAGAGAAATCGCTTTTAAGTATTCATCAATATTTGGTAAATTCTTAGTCATATCAGTTGCAATAAATCCGGGACATACGGCGTTAACCCGGATACCACGGGAGCCAAGTTCTTTTGCCAGAGATTTTGTATAACCAATCAAACCGGCTTTTGCTGCTGAATAATTTGCCTGTCCAGGGTTGCCGTACAAACCTACTACTGATGACATATTTACGATTGAACCTGATCTTTGTTTCATCATCAATTTTACAACAGGTTTTGAAACATAAAATGCACTTGTTAAGTTAGTATTAATTACAGCATTCCATTTTTCGGCATCCATTCTAATAAACAAATCATCACGGGTGATACCGGCATTATTAACTAATACATCAATTCTGCCGTATTTTTCAATAATCTTTGCAATATTTTCATCGACTTCAGCTTGATTAGAAACATCAAATTTATAAGCTTCTGAATTTGAACCCAATGCTTTTAATTCTTCAACTGTTTTATTTGCAGCATCAACATTTCCTGCGTAATTGATAACAACATCACAACCTGCTTTTGCCAATTCGATAGCACAAGCTTTACCAATCCCGCGTGAACCGCCTGTTACCAGTGCAACTTTCTTTTCTGTCATAACTTTTCTCCTTATTTTTATTAAAAATCTTTTAAATACCTTTATTTTACTGCACAGTATTTATCAACTATATCATAAAATTTTTGGCTTTCTACACCTGTTTTAACAATATTTATCGACTCATCTACAAACTCCCCGAGCTCACCTTGGGGAATTTTACATTCAAGAGTTGTTTTATTAACAGTTTTGCTATAAGAACAAATCCCGTCTTGCAAACCTAAAATTCGGGCAGTACCAAGTGTTGTTAAAGTAGCCGGCGTACAATTTCTAACAAAAGAATCGTAAAATCCTACTTCTTTTTGTTTTAAAGTATCCAGCTGTTGCAACAAATTTTCACGCAGCTTTGCGTTTTGTTCTCTCACACGAGTTTCCCACAGAGGAAGATCAGACGGGTTTTGTGCCTGCACCGTAATATGCAAACAAAAATATAATATGAATAATCCAAGACATATTATAATATATTTTTTCATCAACACCTGCCAAAACTTATGCCAAAGCCGGCTCTTCTTTCAATGCCGCGATAGTAGCTTCCAATGAGACTTTATCATAAATATTGAATGTCTTAATTTCAGCATTAATTTTCTTGTTCAAACCTGCCAAAACTTTACCAGGTCCAATTTCAATAAATGTATCAATACCGTCGTCTACCATATTTTCAATGGTTTGAGTCCAATGAACAGATGAATAAATCTGACGCGGCATTTTATTTTTAAATTCAGCAGCCAAAATAGTTGCATTAGCATCAACATTTGTAAAAACAGGTGTTTGAGCATTTTGAAGTTCTAAATCTGAAACAAATGAGGCAAACTCATGTCCGGCATCTTCCATAAACTTAGAATGAAAAGCTCCGGAAACAGCAAGAGGAACAACTCTTTTAGCACCAGCTTCTGATAATAATTCTCCGGCTTTTTTCACAGCTGCCTCATCGCCTGTAATAACAACTTGAGCAGGAGAGTTATAATTTGCGACATCAACATAACCTACACTTGAAGCTTCTTTAAGAGCTTTTTCAACACTACCTTCTGGAGCATTCAAAACAGCTGCCATAGCACCGCCTTTTGTTTGTCCCATTAAATCAGCCCTTTTTTGAATAGCTTTTAATGTTGTTTCTAAATCCATAACTCCTGATGCATACATTGCACAATACTCACCCAAACTGTGTCCTGCAGTAGCACAAGGAACAATATCAAGCTCAGATTTTAAAGCTTCTAACGATGCAATTGACATTGTAACAATTGCCGGCTGAGTGTTAACGGTTTGCTTTAAATCTTCTTCCGGACCTTCAAAACATATTGTTGTAATACTTTTTCCTAAAACTTTATCAGCAGTATCAAAAACATTTTTTGCAGCATCAAAGTTTTCGTATAAATCTTTTCCCATACCAACAGATTGAGAACCCTGGCCCGGAAAAATAAACGCAATCTTTTTAACCATATACAATTCTCCCTTAATCTATAAATCAATTATACCGCAAATGGCATAAAAGTAAATATATAAACAATCCGAGCACCTGAACAAAAGGATTGTCTGATATCTAAAAAGGCAACCCTTTATCCAAATTAAAAATTAAATTCTTAATTGAGTATAATCCAAAAATACCCTACCTTAACAAATACCTTCACGAAGCCTTACTACAGCGGCACCCCAGGTCATACCTGCACCAAAACCGCATAAAATTGCAGTTGAACCGAGTTTCACTGTTCCTTTTTCAACACCCTCAACTAAAGCAATTGGAATTGACGCTGCAGAAGTATTTCCATAATATTTGATATTTGAAATAACTTTTTCATCAGCATAACCAAGTCTTTGCTGTAACGCTTCAATAATCCTTTGGTTTGCCTGATGTGGAATCAAGTAATCTATATCATCTGCTGTCATACCTGCATCTTCAATAGCCATATCAACGTATTTTGGTAATGTACTTACAACGAATTTATATACATCACGTCCTGTCATGTGTATTTTAGAATCAACTTCATCAGATTGTTCAACAAGAGGACAATTTTTACCCGGCATATTCATGTAAATGTATTGACCGATTTCGCCATCAGCATGGATATTCAATGATAAAACATCATCAACACCATCTTCAGCTTCTGTCACAACCATTGCACCTGCACCATCACCAAACAAAATAGAAGTTCCTCTATCTTCCCAATCAACCAGCCTTGAATTGTTATCAGCAGCAACAAGTAAAATATTTTTATAAAGACCTGCTCCGATTAGACCTCTTGCAACCTGCAAAGCATAAATTAAACCTGTACAAGCAGCAGTTAAATCAAATGCCGGTACATAGTTTTGGATACCTAATCTTGACTGAATATCACAGGCTAATGCCGGATACAATTGAGGAGGGGCAGATGCTGCCGCTACAACACAGTCAATTTCGTCAATTTTAAATCCTGATTTTTCAATAGCACGTTTAGCTGCATCAACACTTAAATCTATTGCATTCTCATTACCTGAAACGACACGCCTTTCTTTAATTCCCGTACGTGTATATATCCATTCATCAGAAGTTTCATATAATTTTGTTAAATCATCATTGGTTATAACTGTCTCAGGTACACTATAACCTACACCTGCAATTCTAATTGGTTTAACGTTTTTATTCATAAATCTATCCTATCTATTAATATTTTCCGCTATTTTTGAGTTGATATCTTTGTTAAGTACTCTCACTGCAGCTCTTACAGCATTTTTCATAGCATATGATGAACTGCGGCCATGAGCAATTACAGAAATGCCTTTCACTCCTAATAATAACATACCACCAAAAACTTCCCAATTAATTCTTTTAAGAATTCTTCTTAAAAAAGGCTTTGCCATCAAACCAATTATGCAGCCGACAATATCAGATTTAAACTCAGTCGAAATCATTTTTAAAAGCATTGATGCAGTCCCTTCAGTAACTTTTAATGCAACATTACCTGCAAACCCATCACAAACAACCACATCACACTTGTTAACAAACAACTCTTTTCCTTCAATATTCCCAACAAATTCTATTTTACCTTGCTCATGCATTTCTTTTAATAACGGATACGTTTCCTTAACAAGAGCATTTCCCTTACCTTCTTCTTCACCGATACTTAAAATCCCAACTTTTGGATTTTCAATTCCAACAACATGCTTAGCATATGCTTTACCCATTTCAGCAAATTGAGCAAGCATTTCAGCGGTACAATCACTATTCGCACCGCCATCAATTAAAACAACCGGATCTTTCATAGTCGGAAGAGTAACAGCAATCGCAGGTCTTGAAACCCCGTGAATTCTGCCTAATCCAAATAAACTCGCAGCCATTGCGGCACCCGTTGAACCTGCTGAAACAACAGCTTCACACCTGCCTTCTGCAACCGCTCTGACCGATGCAACAATTGATGAATCTTTTTTCTTGCGAATAGACTGACCAACCGCTTCTCCCATTCCAATAACTTCAGAGGCATGAGTAATTGTGTAATCGATTTTATCTAAATCAATTTTAATTCTTCTTTTATGGCCTTTTGTACCGCAATCTGAGAAAATACATCCCGCAGCCCTAATCCTGTCAAGTTCTGCTTTAATTGCATCCTCTCTGCCAACAAGCTCTAAACCTACACCGTATTCCTGTGCAGCCCACAAAGCCCCTTCAACTATTGCTTGTGGTGCATAATCACCGCCCATTGCATCTATTGCTATTCTTGCCATATCCTTCTCTCTCCAAAGCTTGGGTTTAAATCAGAAGCGGCAATTTCAATTGTCGCTTCTGATTAACTGATTATTCTTCTGTTTTTTCTGCTTCGTCAGTTTTAACTTCTTCTGTTTTTGTTTCTTCAACTACTTCTTCAACTTTTGCTTCTGCAGCTTTTGGAGCTGCTTTTTTAGTTGATTTTTTAGCAGCTTTCTTAGCCGGAGCTGTAGCTGCTGCAGCTGCTTTGTCTGCTAACTTTACAGGCTGGCCTTTATAAGTGCCGCATGCTGTACATACTGTATGTGTTAAAACTGTTTCTCCACAGTTAGGACATTTTGTTGTTGCAGGCTTAGTAGCTTTCCAGTTTGATCTTCTGCTACCTTGAGCCGAATGTCCGGTTCTTTTCTTAGGTACTGCCATTTTTGTCTTTCCTTTTTTATTTTCTGCTAACTATTTGTTGGGTTAATTTGGATATTTTTAAAGACATCCAGTCTCGGGTCGGTACAATTTTCTTCAGAAAGAAATTCCCTTCCTTTACAATTAATACCACAAACTTTTTTATTTGGAAGGTTTAATATTACAGATTGATACAATAAGTCATAAATATCAATTTCTTTTTCACCGTTTAAATCTGTCACAAACTGACCTTCTTTGATTTCAAACTCTTGTCCTGATTCCTGATAATCACCCAACAATGAGCCTTTTGAATACAATTCATCAATATCAAAATCTAATTCATAATCAAATTTATCTAAACATAAATCACATTCAAGCTTCACTGTTCCTTTAACATTGCCGGTAATTTGAACAAAATCATCCAAAGATTTGGCACAAAGTTCTGCATGAATAGGACCAACACACTCTACACCTTCAATTTCTTCATCAAAAATGCAGTAAAGTGTTTTGTTTTCGGCATTTTCTAAATCTTCCAGTAATAATAATTTTTCCATAATAATTTTATTTTTAATTAAACGTACTGTTCTTCCTGAATAGCAAGAGCAGCAATCTGATTAGAGATGAAACAAACCTTTTTCAAAGGTCCATCTGTTTCTTTTTCAATCAAAACCGCATTAGGTGCCGTCATTTTTTCAATCAATTCCTGATACAAAGCCTGAGCATCTTTTACGTATAACACAAGAGGAGCTGTTGAACCTTTGATAAAAACAAGAACTGCATAGCGTTTTTTAATATTTTGAGCGTTCATTCCTTGCGGATTAAATTGCTGAGCCATAAATTTCTCCTTTCAGTATATCCATTTTAATTAAAAGAAGTATAAAAATCAAGGTATTTTCATGCCTGCTTGACTTATGATAGGGTGATTTGTACAATAAGTTCAACGGAGAAAGGTATGTGGGACAAATTAAAAGAACAATTTAATCTATTGAAATTAGAAAAAAGGAAATTGTACCTTATAACAAGTTCTGACAAATTTTTATCAAAAGATATTTTTCTTGATGCAATAGCGTCAGCTCTGCAAGGCGGAGTTGACATTATTTGCCTGAGAGAAAAAAAAATTCCTGACAGTGTTGTTGTTGATATCGGGCATAAAATAAGAACTTTATGTGATGAATACGGAGCAACATTCATTATAAACGATAGAGCTGATATTGCACATATAGTAGATGCTGATGGGGTGCACCTTGGCGAAAATGACATAAGTGTACAAGATGCCAGAGATCTGTTAGGACCAAACGCAATTATCGGTAAAACTACGACATGCCCGGATGAAGTTATAGAAGCTGTTAATGAAGGTGCTGATTATGTAACTATCGGAAATATTTATACAACACCGGCAAAACTTACAGAATCAATAGATATGAGTACAATAAGATGGATTAATGATAACATTGACATCCCGTCTTTTTTAACAGGGGAAATAAACCTCACTAATATAAACGAGATAGTAAGAGCCGGTGCCAAAAAAATTGCATTAACAGATGCAATTATGTATGCCAGAATTCCTGAAGAAAGCGCGAGGGCATTTTTAAGATATCTGCCTTAGCCAATATATATCAATTCGCCGTTTTTATTAAATTCCATTAACAAATTTGTCCCGTCTTTATTGTATTCTCCGTAATGCTCCATAACGCCGTTTTGCAAATAAAATGCATGTTTATCATTTTTTGTATTTGAATTCATTACACTAACCTCTTTAGTTCCGTCAGGATTAAATGTTGTTGTTTTATATACACCTTCAGAAATTTCTTCTTCTACAGAAGTATATTTTTCACCATCCAATCGTTTTGCGAACAAAATTGTTTTAACAGATCCGGGATCTCTGGCATCAACTATTCCGCTAAGCTCGCCATTTATATCAAACCTGTGCATAACAAAACCGTTTTCGGTATTTGTATTAATTGTTTCCAACATTCCGTTTGAGTAAAAAGTTCTATTACCCTGCACTGATTTCGGTTCATATCCTAAAACATAAGGCTCTGACGGAATTAAATCAGAATCGGCCTGAGGATTTTTACCTGTAGTATTTGCGATTGGACCATTGTCATAAGATTTATTTTCAACCTTTGAAGGTACGCCGTTCTTATATGTTATAATTTCGGTCTGCCGGGTTGCCTCATTATAGTTTCTAACCTCAGTAATTTTACCGCTTTTATCAAAAGAAGTTATTCTTCCGGTATCACCATTAGCGAATTTTTCATTAAGAGTTGAAACTCCATTGGTAACGGTGTATACTTTTTCATCGCCATTTGGAGCGTGCTCAATTTCACGTACAGCATCCAATTTTCCTTTGTAATATGTCGTAATTTTTTTAAGCTGTCCATTTTCAGAATTAAATTCTGCTATTTCAGCCATGATATTTTGCGGCATAACTCCTTGCTCAATTAAATTAACATTATTTTGAACAGAAATTAACTTTCCGGTTGCATTATCATAAGTTTCAATTTTTGAAACAGCATCATTCGGTGCCTGAATGTCCATTTTATAAACAACAGTTGTTCTATCATTCTTAGAAATAATTGAATCTAAACTTCCCGAAGAAGACAAAACTCTTTCACCTTTTATCACTTTTACAGCTTCAGGCTGTAATACTGTTGGCAAAGCCGGAGTAATAACTTTCGACTTTGCAGCTGCAACAGGAGTATTATAAGATGCTAAAGCTCTTGCTCCGTTTAAATTTGGGTTTTGCACCATATAATTCCCGCCCACAGGAGTTAAAGTGTTATTATTAACACCAACACCATTAGAATCTTGAATATTACGAGGTACAAAAACTGGATTTAAAGAATTTATCATTATTTCACCTTCAATATTAAAACTACACTATAAATTAACTAAAAAGAAATCTTAGAAAATATTGCCTATTTGTAACACAATGTAAATAAAAAACTTTTTATAGTATAATTATGGCAAGGGATTTATTTTTAGAAAAGGAGCGAGAATGTTTGGAGTAATTTTAGCCGGCGGATCAGGAAGCAGATTATGGCCGCTATCAAGAGAATTGTACCCGAAACAACTTTTAAACCTGTACGCTGAAAAAAGTTTACTGCAATCAACTTTTGAAAGGTTGAATAAATTTATTCCGGCTGACCATATTATAAGCGTTGCAAATACAAAACATAATGCAAATGTTAAAATGCAGCTTGGCGAACTTAGCGAAAATTCAGTTATCCTGTCTGAACCTATTTCTAAAAATACAGCTCCTGCAATTGCACTTAGTATAAAATACATTATCGAAAATTCAGATAAAGATGACATTGTACTTGTCGTGCCATCTGATCTTCTTATTGAAGATGATGAAAAATTTATTACCTCCATAGATGAGGCAAAAAAACTTGCAGAACAAGGATTTATAGTAACTTTTGGAGTTAAACCAACTTATCCTGAAACAGGATTCGGATACATTTGTTCTCAGGAAAATAAAGTTTTAAAATTTATAGAAAAACCTGACCAAAAAACCGCAGAAAAATATCTTAAAGACGAAAATTTCTTCTGGAACAGCGGCATTTTTATGTTCAAGGCATCAACTATCATGGCTGAATTTGAACATCATTGCCCTGAAATTGCAGCACTTATTAAAAATATCAACTGCTCTCAAAAATCAATTTCATTCACAGAATTTGACAAGATGCCGAACATTTCAATAGATTACGCAATAATGGAAAAAAGTAAAAATATTGCAATGGTTGAACTTAAATCGGATTGGAAAGATTTAGGCTCATGGAAATCAATTTATGAAGTAAGCCCAAAAGATGAAAACAACAATGTTTTTGTCGGACACGTTTTAGATAAAGGTTCTAAAAACTCTTTTGTTTATTCATCATCAAAACTTGTAGCAACAATAGGGCTTGAGGATACCGTAGTAATCGAAACAGAAGATGCAATTTTAGCGTGCAAAAAAGATAAAACCCAAGAAGTTAAACAAATTTATGAAACCTTAAAAGAGCAGCACGACGACACCCAAAAAGTTCATAAAACCGTTTACCGCCCTTGGGGATTTTACACAGTTATAGCAGAAGGCAAAGGTTTCATAACAAAAATTATACACGTTAACCCGGGACAAAAGCTTTCCGTTCAATCTCACAATCATAGAAGTGAACATTGGGTTGTATTAACAGGCATGGCAAAAGTTGTATTAGAAAGCAAAGACTATATCCTATCTTCAGGACATAGTATAGACATTCCGACTAAAGCCATTCACTCACTACAGAACCCGTTTGAAGAAGATCTTGAAATCATAGAAGTTCAAAAAGGCGATATCCTGTCTGAAGACGACATCATTCGTTATGAAGATATGTACGGCAGAGCATAATTACTTAAACTAAAATAGCAGCTAAATCATCTTCCAATAAACTTTTTTGGAATTCTTCGCATTCTAAGATTAGTTCAAATATTTGTGCATATTTTTTACTATGCAGAACTTTTGAAATATCATCTACCCCTAAAAATTCCACAACATAAAATGATGAATTTTTGTCTAAAATTTTTATAAATCCGACTTCTTCATATAAACCTAAAAGCATTTCAAAAATTTTTACAGATTTACCTAAAAAGCTTGAACATCTTATAAGTTCAATTTTCCCGCAATTATTATGTGCAGCAAACTTTAGCATGCCTGTAAAAGTTTTCAAAAACTCTTGTTCATCAAGGATTTTAGGTTCATAATTCATAAAATGGACACCTTTAGGCTGAGCTTTTTCTAATATAAAATCCAAAGTTTCTTTATCAGACGGATAATCAAAGAACATTACAACATCACACCTTGGTATATCCTGTCTGGTAAATGTTTTTGAAGCAATTTCACCATACATTTTTATAGTATCTAAAGTATACTTACTTTCTGCAAAAACCCGTATATTTAATTTTGAGTTTTTAATATAATCGTTAACATTAGGTAAAATCCCCGTTTTTCCACGGTTATCATAAATTTTATAAGTACTTTGAACTACTTGTTGATCATCATCTGAAATAGCATCAGAGTGAATATCATCCACAATCAATTGAACAGACACATTACCGTTAAATTCATTTATCTGCGGATGAAAAGCAATATCCAGCGTATCACCGGAACTCAATCCAACATCTCCACGCTTCCACCAAAGTGCCGTAAAATCATTTGCCCCTGATGAAACAACCAGACGCAAGTGTGAATTATCAGCCCCTATAAGCTTTTTCTGACTGACTTTTAAATTATTCATTGCAAAAACAGGACTTCTATTTTCTGCCCCAAAAGGCTCCATTTGCGAAATTTCTTTCACAAGTTCTACAGTTACATCTTGAGGTTCAACCATCAAATCAATTTTAACAAACGGTTTTAACTCTTTTGCACAAGTATAATCCCGAACAGTATCATTCAAAGCTTTTTTAACAACTTCAAACGGAGTAACAGAACCGGTAAAACTCAATCCCGCCGCCAGTTTATGACCGCCAAATCCATCAAACAATTCAGAATTGGCATTTATGACATCGTATAAAGGAACACCTTCTATACTCCTTGCAGAACACCTATACTGGTCTTTTTCTTTTACATAAGACATTAAAAATACCGGTTTATAATACTTTTCAACCAACTTTGACGCAACAATCCCAATAATCCCAATATGCCAGGCTTCACTATATAAAACAATTGCAGGATTTTTATTACCTTCTTTTTGCACCATCTTGTCAGCTTGCTCGAAAATTTCCTGACAAAGAGTTTGTCTTACCTTATTAAGCTCATTTAATGTAGTAACAGCCATCTCAACTTCTTGAGGATTTTCAGAAATTAAAACCTTTAACGCTGCATCAACCGTATCCAGCCTCCCTGATGCATTAATTCTCGGGGCCACACCAAATGCGATATGTTCAGCTGTAACTCCTTTTATCACATCATAACCTGCACTTCCCAAAAGTCTTTGCAGCCCGTGGTGTTTCCCCTTAGAGATTAATTCTAACCCTTTTGTGACAAAATATCTGTTTTCACCCAAAAGAGGAACAACATCAGCAACAGTTCCAACAGCAACAAAAGGAAGTATTTCATAAACAAATTCTGTTTTTTGATATTTCATCAATAGAGCTTGTGAAACCTTAAAAGCTACCCCGCAACCCGCAAGATAAGTTAAATATTCAATCTGCTTTGCACTAAGATTAACATCCAAAGCATTCGGAGCTTTAGGGTTTATGATTGCATATGCTTCCGGAAGTTCTTCCGGTGCTTCGTGGTGATCAGTAATAATAACATCAATAATTTTAAAACTATTCAAAAATTTAACAGCTTCAACATCTGATATCCCGCAATCTACAGAAATAATTACCTTAGGTTTAATTGTAGTCATTAATTTAATCAAAGCCTTCTTGTCAAATCCATGTCCTTCATTTTCTCTATCAGGAATAAAATAATGTACATTTGCCCCGAGATATTTAAGAGTTTTATACAAAACAGAAGTGGAAGTTACACCATCAGCATCAAAATCACCATAAATAATAATAGTTTCTCCGCCATCAATGGCTCTTGATAAACGTTCGATAGTTTTTTCCATATCCGTAAACGAATATGGAGATGTAATATTCATCTCTAAAGGGTGTAGAAATTCATAAATTTCCTCCTCGGTTTTTATTCCGCGTGAAATAAGTAATCTTTTTACCAGTGATTTTTCATTAGAATTTGTACTATCTAAAACCCAATCTTTTTTCATATTTTTATTTTCCCAAAATCCTATTAATAAAATAATATCACATAAATTCAGGATATTAAATTATGTAAATTTCTTTTGCTTTCCAAAAAAATAAACTAAAATATCAATAAATAGTTTACAACTACGATGGAGGAACCAGACTTATGAAAAAAATATCCAAAATGCTTACAGTTTTACTTGGCCTGATGATTGTTTCATCAAGCGCAGCTGTAGCAGACACAGCACAATTCACCCCGTTAAACTTTAACGATAGTACTGCAATCAGAACAAGCAATTCAACAAGTACAGCACAATCAATTCCTACTGACAAAAATGCGCTGCTTGATCCAAGCCAAGTAACAGGCGGAAGCAAAATGCAAAACGCGATTTTGCAACTTGATAATGCTCAAATTGAAGTTAGAAATCAATTACTTAACTATAGAACAACATTCACAGAAGTTGACTCACGTTTAAAAGCTACAAAAGCTGAACGAAAAGCTGCTAAAAAGAAAATCAAACAAGCTGAAAAACGTATTAAAAATTTAGAAAAAGCAAAAACCAAAATCAGAAAGAATTTTGAACAAAAAATAAATTTATAATAAAAGAACCGCTTACGGCTTTTTTATTTAAAGCAAAGGAAGGCACTGTCGGAAAATTTCCGACAGTGCCTTTTTATTTGTTAAATTAAGTCTATTGAGCTTGTTTCAAACCCAAACTTCTTTTGATAGTGCCATGTTTTGTTTTGATTTTTTATTAAATTTTCTCTGTCTCAATGTCCCAGAAACCTATTAAAAACATTAAGGTACAATGTCTTAAAGGCATTAAAAAAGAGCCCGTAGGCTCATTTGAATGTGTTTCACCAAGTTCGATTTGTTCGAAATGGTGGACGTTGACGTACGGTTTAACACTCCAAATTCGCCAAATCGCAGCATAGTCTAGCATTTGAACAGATTGAAAAGTTACATTTTTGATGACTTATTTTCCTGAACTCCTGTAGGCAAAAAACTGCAAAAGTTTTCTGAAACTCCAAGAGAGAGCCAATCTCCTTGAAATTTGTTTATTAGCAGATTGACAGGAGATTTTTTATGTACCATTTTCCCGACTTAGATGAACAAACAAGGCTGAACATGCTTAGCGAATTAGAATTTGACATCCGCACAGGATTATTTTATGAACCTTTATCTATGACAGCTTCCGGCATGATGAGCTACAAAAGGTTACTGAAAGAATGTTTTGAAAAAGGTACTCCTGAGACTTTGCAACAAAAACTTACTTCTTCTTTCTTTAGAGAAACAGACCACAACGGTCGCAAAATTCCGTCTAACATCAGTGCAACTATTGCCTTTTCTGACTTTAATCGTTATTATGTTCGTGCTTTACTCTTACGTGCTTTGAATGAGAACAAAAAACTTTGTGTTTATCGTGCAAAACAGGTTATGCACGAACGCCAACAATCTCGATTAGCTGTGAACAAGGTCTATTTTGACAAAAGGCAAATCGGACAAATGCTTGAATTGTTTAGGGATTATCGCAAACTATTCAACTCAAAACTTGAACTTTTGCAGCCAAATTCAGGGCTTAGTCTTAGATTTATTAACAAACCCTAAAGAAAAAATGACTTTGTTATGATTGTAACTCAGGTAAAATTCTTGAAATATACGCAAAAGATTGCGGTGGTGTAAAATTTGGATTTTCTTCATATGGATCAATTGGCTCACTAAAAGATTCAAATTCTTTAATTTTTATAGCGTATCCTTTTTCTTTTCCTTTGAAGTATTCAAAAAAATCGTGATGGTTGATTCCTGCAAAATTGTTATAGTTATTCCATAATTCTTGAGGTGTATCCTCAATAATATCATCTATGTATATTTTACCTACAATTTGTTTTGTTGGTGATGACTCATAAACAAATATCTCATCTGTTTCTTGCTTGAAGATAGACTTACGAAATTCGTACAATTTATTACCTGTTTGAATTTCTTTAACATATTTAGGTTTAATTGATAGTAAAACGCACATTAATATTGTCCTTTATAATCTTTCTGTAATTTTCATCTGAAATTTCACTGATACTTTGAATTGGACCAGTAATAATATTTTCTCTTAGCATATTATCATACGATACTGGTCTTCTAAAATGAAAATGTTGATTAAATAGAATTACTATAGTTGATGATTTGCTCATTTTTTCAATATCATCTTTTGAATAGACTGTCCTTTTCGCAGTTAATTTTTGTATTTTTTCAGCGTCAGTCAAATTCCTTTCTACTTTTTCAACTATTCCTAAAGTTGTTACCATCATATCATCTTCAGTACGATAAAATAATAAAATATCACCCGAAGAAACTTTGCCTGTAATAGCGTGCGAGAGATAAGCTTTTTTAATAGAATTTCCCTCACTGTTTGGGTGTAAAGTTAATAAAGTTCCTTGTCGAACAGGTCTATATGAGTCATAGTCTGGGAATAACATTTTATGATAACGAGGTATTATTGGAACTAAATGTTTCTTTACTTTTTCACCATCATAATAACTTGGATAGTATTTCTTTGAGATTTCTTGAATATCACAATTATCTACATCAATCTTATCTGGTGCAATAATTGATTTTAAAAATACTTTTTCATTTCTGCTGTTTTTCCCTACATATTCAAAACCAAAACTATTTATAAGAGGTACCAAATAGTCATTTTCTTCTGTAAAATGAGTCAAATAAATGTATGCGAGGTTATTCTGTATTGCATAGTCTATCGCCATGCTTATTAATCTTTCACCTAACTTTTTACCTCTCGCAATTTCGGTAACTTTAAAAAGACAGATTTTTAATATCTTTTCAAATGTTACAGGTGCTACAAAATCAATCTCATTTTTTGTTTCTATTTTAGGAATTAATAACGCATTAATTCTATTTTCGTTATCAATAAATGTATAAACATCTCTATCTTGTTTGATTACTTTATTTGGCCACCAAGACGAAGTAAATTCAGGGTAATCGTGTTTTAAAGTATCAAAAATTGTATCTTCTAAATTTATTTCAAAGCCTTTTTTCTTACAAAAACTTGGAGTTGAATGAATATCGGTTTTAAGAAGATACTCTGAAAATATTTCAATAGCTTCTCTAGGGCTTATTACCGTCTGTATACCCAATACATCTGCTTTGTGTAATAACTCTTGGTCTTCTGTAATTAGAAAATCTACAATGTTCTTGTAAACACAATACAAAAGTTCATTATCAATAGTATCATTATCTGTTTTTGGAATTTCTAATTGATTACAAAAATCATCATCTTCTGTAGCTTCTGGTACTGTTTCTAATACTATGTAAGACGCAATCTTAGAGAGATTAGCTTTTTGGCGTTCTTCATTTTTATCTTTTTTAATTTCTTGAATGGATAACGGATGAATAACCCGTTGATATTTTAACTGTTCTATTATTTTATACAAAGACTGAATGTGTTCAGGGATTTCATGATAATTTTCTCTGAGTATTAAAATATTTGTGTCTAAAAGTAACCTCATGTAATGATTATACTTTATCTAAATAATTTTGTAAATAACAACTGAAAATC
Organism: uncultured bacterium; assembly: GCA_902489575.1. Taxonomy (GTDB): domain Bacteria; phylum Cyanobacteriota; class Vampirovibrionia; order Gastranaerophilales; family Gastranaerophilaceae; genus Zag111. Next base: position 9,594 of record CABUAQ010000010.1, on the reverse strand, counting down.
AAACTTTATTTTGACAAAAATTTACGTTTTTAGTGTATTTTTTATGCAAAAATCAGTCTTCGCTACTCTTATGCTCGTACTTGCTTTTTTGAAAGGTTTTCTAAGTGATTTTAGATTTTCTACTCTAAAACTACACCTTTGCTACACTCTGACGACAGGAAAACTACACAGCAGTGCATGGCTGAAATCTTTTCACAGCTCTGATTTTTAGCTTTTGACTACACAAACTACACTTTTTGAGGACAAAACACAAATTTTTCTTAGAAGTTCTTTACCACAGGTTTGAAATTCGGATTTAGTGTCATCTCGTGAAGAACTTCACCAATTTCATTCTTTGGCAATATGGTTGAGGGATTTTTGTAGAGGATTTGCAGAAGAATTTTGATTGAGGATATACTCATTTTATGGTCTTTGACAAGTATTCTAAGACATTGTAGCCACTCAACATCGTACAAGCTGTATAACCTTTTCTGAACTTTACCTGTCTTTATCCTTTGGGTATTGATTAGCTTTTCAGTGTCGTACGTTCTTAGTCTGTCAGGAGTTATTCCCAGCCTTTTGGCTACAATACTTGTTGTTAGTAGTGGTTCGTCTTTCTCAAACTTGTTCTTGAGTACCATATTTTATCCTCATATCCTTTCAATGATAATACACAAGGCAAATTATAGCTATTTGCATGTAGCTATTCGACAAAAGACTAAATTCTTAATTTATGTAAACCATATTTACAAATTTATGGTTTACATGTATTATGGTTTTGGTTATGCGGTTAAAATATAGGAGAAAATATGGGAAACGTCTTAAAAAGTAAAAAATTCTATATAGTTATAGCGTTGTTGGTATTATTCGGAGCAGGGTATTATTTTTCTACTCCCAAAATTGTTGAAATTACTATGAAGGATGTTGTTACACAGATTAACAACAAGGATTTTGTTACTGCAAAAAAGAGATTTGATTTAGCACGACACATTAACAGTATTGCAACAAGAAAATATATTAAGCAGTTAAGCGATATATGTATTCAAAAAATAGAAGCGAACGACTACAATTCTGTGAATGAGATTATTGGCTTTATAGAACAGTTATCTCCATCGAAAGACACTGATTATGCTAAAAAACTTGTTGCTCAGGGGAAGGAAAAAGTGAGAAACGGGTTATATAATAAAGCCACCAAATACTATGATATTGCCGCTATTTTTGACCCTAGCTTGCCAGATATTTATCTCCAAAAGGGAAAAGCTCTATTGAAAGAAAATGAAAACTGTGAGTTTGATTGCGATTACTCAGAAATGACAAAACTTTTTACTAGTGCTATCGATTTAGATGAAAATCTTGCTGAAGCCTATGCCTATAGGGGAATAACCTATTATGCCTCTAAAGAAACAAAAGGAAAAGCTAAAGAAGATTTTAACAAAGCAATGTCTCTTAATAGTAGTAAAGAGGCTACAGCAATAGCATACTGTTACAGGGCTGTTGAAAAATATAACGAAAAAGATTTTGACGGTTTTGTCCATGACCGTAACATTGCTTTGAGCTTAAAACATGACTTAGGTGAAATATCTGCTTATTCTAAAGCGTTTACATATCTTAAATTCGCTGACCAATTGATGTGTGCATTGTATGACAGGTGTGAATACATAGATTAGGAGAACTTGAATGAAAAACATTATGCTTTTAGCTTTATTGTTTACATTGTGTAGTAGTTGTTCTTATGCAAGTGATATGAACAGTATCTTTTACGGTATCAGGAGTGGAATTGATGCTCTTTCAGATGTCAATAGACTTAGAGGACAGGTTATTCAGACCAATGCACAAAAACAACAGCTTGAAAACAAACAGACAACAGAAATTCCTCAAACCACGCAACAGCCTGCACCGCAAAACTCCTATTATGTCCCTCAAAACGCTGATAGCTACTATGGCACATCTGCAAATGATGAGGGAACAGCTTTTACTGCAAAATCTAAGTTTTCACAGGGAAATATCTACCTCAGGCAGGAAAAATATCGTGAGGCAATAGACAGCTACTACGAGGCTATGAAACTTTTTGAGTCGATAGGTGATACTGAAAATGCACAAAAAGCAGGTCAAGCTTATGATGAAGCTATTGAAATGCGTTGCGAGTTCGGCGATTATTGCTTGTAATATTAAGAACTGTTAAGATAAAATTATTGAAAAATAGGCTCAAAAATGGTCTCAAAGCCACTAGAATAATATCGGCAAGCCTCAAAAATGGGTTAACTTCTTACTCTTATCTGCACATGAGCAAATTCAAAAATTCCTACTCATAGATTACTAGGGTAGTAGCATATATTTTTGTCCTGCTCTAGTATTTCGATAGGGCGTTTATGCCTATAACGCAATTATAACAAGGAATTTTTGCTCATTACCCTCTTGAAATAGTTACCCTGTATGCGTTATAATAGTAATGTAATTTGAAATGCATTGCTAGCTCTAATGTTTAGCTTGTTAGAGAGGTTTAAAATTATCTCTCTGGCAGGCGAGCGTGGCTTGCCAAAAAAACTCAAAACAGAAAGGAACATATAATATGGCAAAGAACATTACAAGATTAGCGGTTTCAGATTTTACCGCAACAGAAAAGGATCTTATTCAAAGTTTAGTGAGAATAGTCATACAAGAAACAATGAAAGGATTTACAAATGAGTAACGAAAATGAACAAAAACAGGTAACGCAAGAAGTTACGATAACAGAACAACAAACTTTAACTGCCAATGCTTTAACATCTATGATTGAAATTCACCCGTTGTATCTTCTTCGAACCATAGATTTGATAGACAAAACTTTGATATCTACAGAAAAGTTTATTGTGTCTGTAGTTGTTGGTGGCAAAAATCCTGCACAAGCATTAGTTGAACTTGAACAGGAAGATTTGATTGACAGTCGAGCACTTAATCTTAAAATTGGGAAAAAATTTGTCGGAACGAAAATATCGTTCAAAAAACATGAATTCGATATATTGCAAAAGCGATTACGAGAACAATCTGTGTGCAAAATACAATATGTCCACGCAGGTCATCAGATTGAGTGGTATATTTATGGAAATTCTTATTTTCAGTACAAAACAAACCAACTTTTTATAGCCCCTAAGTATGTTTCTGAAAAAGGTTATGATTGTATTGAAAATTCATTAGTAGATAAGAAAAGCCTATGTATTCCCATGGTATATCCAACGGAAAAAACTGCCTTAGAGATTATTCAAACAGCAATTCCTCAATTTGCAAGTATTTTCAACAGATTTGATGTATTGCTATGTGTAGGTGGTGCTTTAGCTATAGCTATGCGTGATGTCTTTATGAGTATCACTGGTTGTATGCCGAGCATTTTCGTATTTGGTGCTTATGAGTCAGGAAAAAGTACTATTACGGATTTTATTTCAGCAATTTATGGTTTCCCCGACAATTCGACACACACTGCTGGAAATTCTACGGTCTATGCTATCTCAAGAAGTATCCATTCTCGCAGAAACATACCCGCTTTCGTAGATGATTTACTTCCAGATATTCTGAACAAGCTTGAACCAATGGTGAAAAATATCTTTCACGGTATCTCTAGAGAACGTGGGAAAAAAGACGGTATTGACAAAATTGAAGTCCACACAAGTATAGTGGCTTCTGCAAACGAGTTTTGGAGAAAACCAACCCCGCAATTATTATCTCGTGTATTATTTGCACATGTGAAAAATGGTGATTTTGATTTGACAGAATACGGATATTTTAATCCTGAACAACGCAAAGAATTATCTTTAATCCTGCCGTTATTGCTACAATATCGTTCAGCTATTCCCGAAACTTACAAAATGGTATTTGAGACTGTGTGCAGATTGACAAACCAAAGAGGAAAACGTCATATCTTTAGTATAGCTATCTCTTGCACAATGTGGGCAATAATTAACCACATTCTTGGATATGAATTAGTGAATTGGCGACAGATTGCCGTTGACTACAATGAAATGTATCAAGAATATTTGAAAACTGAACTCAAAAATGCAGATATTATTTTGTATGACATTACTCGAATGTTTGAAGCCGACAAGCTTGTACACGGCAAAGATTGGAAACTTGTCGACACGAGTTTGAGATTGAACTTGAATAGGTATATTGAGAAGTTCAATGTCGCAAATCCACAAAATGTTATGACATCTGCACAGTTTCGGCAATTAGTTGCAACTGACCGTCGTTTTTGTACCCAATCGACACCTATGACAGGTCTAAACCGAGCTATATCTATTGATATATCCGGCAATGAGTATTTACTGGAAAAATTGCAACACGAACAAAGTTTTTATCGTGCAATTGATAGAACTAACGAAGATTAGGACTAATCTTATCGAAAATATGAAATTTTCCTACATAAGTCTATGCAGGGAAAGAAAAAATGTGTACTTAGAAAACCAAAAGGAGAAAAATTATGACAATATTTGATTATGATAGCATACTTAACAAATGGAAAAATCTGACATCACTTGATTGTGTTTATTATTGCAGAGTTTCAAGCAAAGACCAAGAAAAAGGTACTTCTATAGAAGACCAAAAAGAATTATGCGAAAATTTTTGCAACGGATACAAAATGAATATTGTTGAGGGATTTATAGAAAATGTAAGTGCCATGAAAGGTAGCAAAAGACCTAAGTTCAACAAAATGGTACAAATGTTGAAAGATGGCAAAGCAAAAGTACTTGTATGTGCTTATTCTGACAGGCTTACGAGAAACGGAGCAGACGGCGATGTTATTAAGGAGTTGATTGAAGATTATGGAATTATAGTTGTGCTTGTCGTTCCAAACCGTATTATGCAAAATCCGGTTGACCCTGCCGATTTTATGCTATTCGATATGGAAATAGCTTTTTCTAACTATCGTGTGCGTTTGGATAGGCAACGGTGCAATGCTGGTATTATTGCCAAAAATTTGAGCGGTCACAGGTCTACAAAACCGCCTTATGCTTATATGAATGACAATGAACTCGGTAGAGCTGTTATTATGGATAGTCGTGCAAATTTTGTTCGTAAAGCTTTTGAATTGTACGCAACAGGAAACTATTCTATTCCAGAGGTTGCAAATGAACTATTTGAATTAGGGTTTATGTATGAGTTGCAACCGGATAAGAAAATACCCCCAAGCACCTTAGATTCTATGTTGAGAAATCTTTTCTATACTGGCAAATATTATGTGAAAAAGGCTGATGAGTATGTGAATGGCACACATGAGGCTATTATATCTGATGAACTATTTGCAAAAGTCCAAAAACTTCTCGGTTCAGCCCCAAAAGCTCCACGTAAACACAATGAATTTTATTCTAATTTGCTTACTTGTGCTAATTGCGGACGCTCGTTAACCGCAGACATTAAGGTGAAACCGAGTGGCAAAAAATATGTGTATTACCGCTGTATGAACCCGAAATGTAATGAAAAAGTTTCTGTTAGTGAAGTCTCAATTGATGATGATGTGAATGCTTATCTCAAAGAGGTACGTTTAGGGCTTATTCCTGATGAAATCGTGGCGGATACTCTAAAAAATGAACTTTCTGATATATCGCAGAATTTATCTACACTGAAACGGAATGTTAGTCGCAAATACCACAGTGAACAGGGGGTTATGGAAAAAGTAGCAAAAAATGGTATTACTGATGAGAAATATATTAGCGACAAAATGGATGCTATTCGTGAAAAATATGGTGATTTAGATGCTCAAATACTTGCGGCTGAAAAACAGCTCGAAACAGTGAAATCTAAGGTTGCAGAAGCTTGCGAAAAACGTCTTTATGATGTTTACACTGATTTTGATACCCACAACAAACGGAAAACCCTTGAATTAGTCGCAAATACGTTCAAATGCACCGAAAACGGTCTGAAAATGACGTTCAAATCGGCTTTTCGGCAGATTAGACGGAGATAGTCCTGTGTGAAATTTAGATTTTCATACTATATTACTTTGAACTTCACACCGCATAGATTACCTGTGCGGTTTTTCTTTGCCAAAACTACACCTCAGCGACATTCTAACGACAGAAAAACTACATTTTTCTAATTAGCAAAAGGCTTTATTTGAGTGGATTTTAGCCAAAAGACGACAGAAACTACACTTTTTGAACACAAACACCAAACTTTTTGCTTCAGTATGAAATTTTTTTTCCTTAGATGTCTGCAATTACTGGATTTCGTAAATTTTTATGAATCTTTTTGCAGATTTGAGTAGGTTTCTATTGCTTTTAGTCCGCCCGTTTTCAGAATTCCTTAATGTGAAATCGTATGGAATCCTCACTTTACTTTTTGAAAAATGAGTAAAAATAAAAACAAAGAAGTTCAGAAAAATCTAAGGAGTTCAAATTATGCAAAACAAGCGAGTTGTTATTTACGCACGTGTATCCAGCAAAGAACAGGAACGTGAGGGGTTTTCTATTCCTGCACAGTTGAAACTTTTGAGGGATTATGCAAAGAAAAAGGGATTTGAGATAGTTGAGGAATATTCAGACGCTGAAACAGCCAAAAAGGCAGGCAGAACAAACTACAATGCCATGCTTGCCTTTCTAAAGGCTAACCCGGAGATTAGAACTGTACTTGTTGAAAAGACTGACAGGCTTTACCGCAACTTCAAGGACTATGTTACTCTTGAAGATTATGACCTTGAAGTCCACCTTGTGAAAGAGGGCTCAATTATTAGCAAAAATTCTAAATCACATGACAAATTTATTCACGGGATTAAGGTACTCATGGCAAAAAACTACATTGACAATCTCTCCGAGGAAATCTCAAAAGGACTGCATGAGGGGCTTGAACAGGGGTACTGGCCATTTCAACCACCCTATGGCTACAAAAGAGGTGAGAAAAAAGCCCTCTACATTGACCCTTTGAGGGTTATGTTTATCCGCAGAGCTTTTGAACTCTTTGCAACTGGTGAATATTCTATCCGCAAACTCTGTGAAAAACTTTATTTAGACGGATATTATTACCAGAACAACAAGCCGAAGATTACAAAAACAGTATTAGAGGGTATGCTCAAAAATGTTATCTATACAGGACAAATGCGTTGCAATGGTATTGTTTATCAAGGCAAACACCCTGCAATAGTCAGCTTTGACCTCTTTAACAAAGCTCAGCAAGCATTCCAAAAGGTCAGCAAGTCCAAAGTCCGCAAAAACTTTCATTTTCTTTATCCCGGAATTGCAAAATGTGAGGTTTGCGGGTATGCAATCAGTGGAGAACGCAAGAAGTATGAAAAAGTTTACTATCGCTGTACGCACAATGACCCGTCTTGCACAAATACTTTATGCATTTCTGAAAAAGAAATGACAGCTTCACTCCGCAGGCATCTTTTGAGAATAGCCTTAGATGAAAAACTGTACGAACTCGTCAAAACTTCTCTTGCAGAGAGTCTCAAAGACGAGCAGGATTACCACAAAAAAGAAGTCAAAAGGCTCAACAAAGAGATTGAAGAATGCACAGAAACTCTCAAAAAGATGTATCTTGACCAGCTGAACAAAGTTATAGATATGGATTTGTGGATTACTTTCAAAAATGAGTATGAGTTCAAGTTGAACAGGCTGAATGCAGAACTGCAAAGACACCAAAATGCTAATGTTGATTATTTAGCTACAGGCATGAAGATTTTAGATGTATGCAAAAAAGCTGGCATGCCTTATTCTGAATTACCGCCTGAAACTATTGCTCAGTTAGTTCGTCAAACCTATTCTTCCGTTACCCTGAAAGACAAAAAGGTAAAAATGACTTTCGCTGAGCCGTTTGCAACTATTGAAAAACTAATCAGGCTTGCAAAACAAGGTATTGCTGAATACGGATACGATGAATTCGCTGAAACTATTGAAAACACTAAGGTACAATGTCTTAAAGGCATTAAAAAAGAGCCCGAAGGCTCATTTGATACCATTTCTCAAAGTTCTATTTGTTCGAAATGGTGGGCCGCAGTGGACTCGAACCACCGACCTCACCCTTATCAGGGGTGCGCTCTAACCACCTGAGCTAGCAGCCCATAAGCTTTTGGAAATATACAACCGCCTGTTGCCCTTTCCGCATGAACAAATGTACTATAAACATTTTTTAAAATCAACCCCTGTATAAGATTTAATTTTACTGCTCTTTTTCTCGTTCTACTAAAACCTTTTTTATTCGACGTCCCTTCATCTCTATTACCCTTATTGTTAAATTTTCTAATCTTACTTCATCTTTTACCCTTGCTATTCTGCCAAGAAGCTTTTGTACATAACCTCCAATAGTTTCAACATCATCCTCATCTATATTAAGACCAAAATGTTCAAAAAACTCATCTATTCTATACAACCCATTCATTACAAATTTAGCCGCTGAAACTTGTTTTATATCACATTCCTCATCATCAAATTCATCCTGAACTTCCCCGAAAATTTCTTCCAAAACATCTTCAAATGAAATTATTCCGGACATCCCACCAAATTCATCCATTACAATTGCAATTTCTGTCTTATTTTCCTTAAAGTTTTGCAATAACAAATCCATAGTCATTGTTTCCGGTACCAACAATGGTTTACGTATATATTTTTCTAATTTATCACCTTCTTTTTGCATATTGTACGGATACAAATCTTTTACATGTAAAATCCCAACAATATTATCAAAATTCCCTTCGTAAACAGGATATCTTGAATACTGATTTTCAACAAGTATTTTTTCGAGTATTTTAGGTTGAATATCAACCGACAAACTCACTACATCACATCTTGGTACCATAATCTGTTTAGCAAGTAAATCCGTAAACTTTAATGTATTCTTCAACATAAAACTTTCAGTTTCGTTTAATATTCCGCCTTTATAACTTGCATCAATAATCATATCAATTTCTTCTTCTGTATGCACAGCATGGATAGGATGTGCCGGAGGAATTTTCAATAATTTTAATGCCCAATTCCCAAACCCATTCAACATAAATATAAATGGCGTAAATAATTTTGCAACAAATACTAAAGGTTTTGTTATCACTAATGTTGTTTTTTCAGGATACTGAAGCGCAATAGATTTTGGCATCAATTCTCCTATAACAACATGCATAAAAGTTATTAAAATAAATGCAATAGCAACAGCAATAGTGTGTGTTGCAACAGTTTTCGAAACATAAGGCAAAAAATCGAACAATGGTTGGATTAATTTTGCCAAAGTCGCTTCACCAACCCAGCCTAATCCAATACTTGCAATAGTAATACCTAATTGAGTTGCTGCTATATACTTATCCAGTTCTTTTAACGCTGCAACAGTGATATTAGCAGTTTTGTTACCCTCTTTTGCCAATTGACAAATCCTTGTCTGTCGCACACTCACAAGGGCAAATTCTGACGCCACAAAAAAACCATTTGCCAACAATAAAAATAAAATTATTACTAAATTAACTAATATCATACATCCTCGTAAAGTTACTTATTCGTATTTTTCTATTATATAGGGTTCTATAATTTAATCAAATTGTAAAAATGTAGTCATACTGAACATTAGAGAAGTTTAAAAAATTTTGGTATTATTAACATATGAAAAATATAATAAAAGTTTAAAATAATATTCTAGAAAAACTTATATAATCCTTATACCAAAATA
>CABUAQ010000009.1 GCA_902489575.1 uncultured bacterium | reverse complement strand
CTGATAGATGCAATAACAGCCTGTATTACCCCAACAAATTAGAATTAAAGTTTAGCTGGTAAGAGCCTAAAAAGTTTATCAAAATACCATAAACTAAATATATAAGGATGCTATAATGAAACCTGAAGAAGAATTGGGAAAATTTTTAATAGAAAACAAACTTACTATTGCAACAGCAGAATCATGCACCGGCGGACTTTTAAGCTCTAAACTTACAGATGTGTCGGGAAGTTCTGCATATATCAAACTGAATTTTGTAACATACGCAAACGAAGCAAAACACGATATTCTTGGAGTAAGCCGGGAAATATTAAATAATTATGGTGCTGTCAGCGAAGAATGTGCTCAAGCAATGGCAGAAGGTCTTCAAACAAAAACAGGCTGTGATATTGCACTTTGCACAACAGGAATTGCCGGTCCAACCGGCGGCACAACCGAAAAACCTGTAGGTCTTGTATATATATCACTACGATATAAAAATATAACAACGATAAAGCAACTACAACTGAATTCAGATATTCCTAGAATACAGATGAAAGAAGAATTTGCAAACCACGCGCTAAACCTTGCAATATCAACACTATGCCGCGACAAACTTTGCTAAAAGTTCAGGGAATTTATTTATTAAAGAATCCGCAAATTTTTCAGTATCGATTTGAGTTGTTACAACAGCAAGCAAGTCCTGAGGAAGATAATTAATCATTTTTTGAAGATATTCAGGCTTGATAACGCCCATAGCTTTAATCATTTCGTCTTTATCTCGTTCTCTGGCAATCATATGAGTATACGCATCCGTATTAAATTTTTCATACAATTTATTTTCTTGATTAGTAATCATAAACGTCAATTCACGCTTTTGTGTCGGCTGTAAATTCATAATTGCATTTTTATAATCTAAATCACCCATTTGTCCGATTTGAAGTACAAGTTCAGCTGAATTTCCTTGAGCCTCTTCTCCGGTTATGCTTTCAATAATCTGTTGCAAATACATTTCAGGAATAGATTTCAAATTCTGCAAAAGCATTTCTTTATCCATATCAGTTCCGGTTAAAAGCTTATCCAATTCCTTCTCCGGCATATATTCTATAACCTGAGTTTCTGAAAACATTTGAAAAACAGATTTTATAAGTTCTTCTTTTGGAATTTCTTTGAGCAAATCAAGCAAACTGTCCTGAGTAAAAAATTGCAATCCCTGCAATAAATCATCAGGCTCTAACATTGGAACAAGCTTTTCCAATTGAGAAGATGTCATTTCACTCATTATAGTTAGTTTATTTTGAGGATCCGCCAACTGAAATAATTCTATCAATTGATTTACATCAGAAAACATATCTGCAGCTAACTGTATGGCAGCCTGATTACCTGCTGCCGCCTCAGCCTTCAAAATTTCATCCACAGTTTTATTCTGGTAAATTTCCATCTTACTGTCAGAAATATTTAACCGTGATTGAAGATATGCTAAATCTGTATTAATCTTTATTGACATGCAAAAATCCTGATAAACTCTCCTATATATATTAACGGCTAAAATATTATATAAATTCAGCACTCCCAAAATATTGTAACAAAACTAAACAAAGTCTAAAGTGTAAGAACTACACGACTTTTTAAAAAACCAACTGTAAATATTTGTAACAATTTACACCATAATGTAACAAAAATTTAACAAAAATATACTTTATATAAGTAAGGGAAAATATAAGGAATTGGGACAATGAGTTTCGACGCAAATATAGGAAGACCACAACCGGTGATTAAAGCCGCAGCCAACATGAACAACGATGGGGGCTCAGGTGGCAATACGGGTTTTATGATGCGCGGACAAAGAAAAAAAGAAAAAGAAAATTCCAAAAGTGTATTTGATGCCAATATTGAACTTGATACATTTGAAATGATTTCAAAACTACCTAAAGACTCTGATAAAAGATATGGGTTTCAAAACTCCTGGTTTGATAATCTGGTTGAAAGATTTATAAAATAATAAATTTCTGTTTGTACACAATATAAAAAATAAATTCAAAAAATAAAAGACCTGTCGATTATCAGGTCTTTTAAATTGCGCTGAAGACGAGACTCTTGTCTTGTTCGCTCACATTTAAAGGCATTTTCGTATTTTGTCTATAGGGCTTACACCTTTGGAGCAAAAGCACTCCAGCCTCAGCTCGCTCACGCAGCTCGCAAAAGCCAGCCTCATCAATACCTCAAGCTAAAAAAGAACACCCATCTATAGATGAGTGTTCTTTATGGAGCGGAAGACGAGACTCGAACTCGCGACAGTCTGCTTGGAAGGCAGATACTCTACCAACTGAGCTACTTCCGCAAAAACCTTGCGCCCTCACGGAAATATTACAATAAACATATTCTAAAATCAAGCTTTTATAAAAAAGATTTATTTACAAGTTTACACCAAATCAATTAAAACCGCAGTTGTAATATCATTTAAGAACTTGTTTCGACGAAATCTAACAATTTACAGGATCAGGAAATACGGATTTTCGGAAGAGGAATAGTAAAGCCAAGCCAATAAAAATATGCTGTAATCTGTTATTTTATCAATTGTCTTATAGTTACATAACAGGTTGTTAACTGTTTAAAATATTAACAAATCTAAATATTAGTATAGAACAAATATTCTACAGTGTTTCTTTGGCATTTGAACAGATTTTAATATTTCCAAATTAGCAAATATTTTCGATTAAATATTCAAAATAGGAGATGAAGTATGTCGAATGAAGTAACTATGAATAATCTAAATATCAAAACTTATGCAAATAATACTGCCATACCTAAAGAGGGAGAGACAAAAAGAAATACTCCTTTATTGAGTTTTAATACGGATAATCGATCTGTAGTAGAAATTCATAATAATGACCCTTCTGTAAAAACAGAAGCCTTGTCGGAAAAACCGTCTGAACCAATTACAAGAATGAAGGTTAAAGCAGGCTGGGGAAATCAAAAAATAGCAATAGAAGTATTGAAATCATACGGTATAGAAAATCCGACAGCAGAACAGATAAAAAACGTTCAAACAGCAATTGAGAACGCAAATACAGACCAGGTTAAAGTTTGGATGCAAGATAATAATAAAAATATACCAAAGGGAACAAAATATTTTTACGCAAATGCTAACATAAATATTCCTGATCTAAAAGAGTTGTTAGGTATACCAGAAACCCAGGAGGTAAAGGAAATTAAAGAGATTGATGAACCAATTACTTTAACACCTATAAAACGCGAAGATGATGTAGCTCCGCAACCTCCGGTTAAAACACCGCAAAATAAACCAAATGATTGTGTAATTTCGAATCCTACCTCTCAGAGTAAAAAAACAAATGACTGTTGGCTTTTGTCCGGTGTTAATGCTCTTATGACAACAAAATGGGGACGGGAAGTTATTAATGATTCAATAAAAAAAGATGAACATGGCAATATAACAATAACATTAAAAGGTGCAGATAATAAGCAGATACAAGTTTCACCTAAAGAACTTGCACAAGCAAAAGCAAGCGGGTTGTACTCAGAAGGTGATGATAATATGATTGCGCTTGAAATTGCAATTAACAAATATAAGGAAGAAATTCAACCAAGAACAAATATCGGAAAAGAAATTAACGGACTTGCTATTAACTGGGGCGAGGGTTACGATTTATTTCACTTGCTCACCGGTAAAAATGTGTCAAGAAGTGCAGGAATGGAAATAGGTTATAACCATCCGGAATATGTGCAGAAAGGATTTAACGTTGATAAAGCCCTTGATACAATGCGCGATAATCCGGACGAAGTTGCAATGGTTGTTTCTTTTAGGAGTAGCGGGTCGCCGTTTGAAAAATTTGTTGTTGACGGCGTAGAACTATCACCTAAACATGCATATTCAGTTGCAGGTATTGAGAAGGGTGCCGATGGCAAAGAATATGTAGTCATTGTAAATCCTCGTAACTCCGGTGAACGTTTAAAAATTTCAAGAGAAAGTTTCACGAATTATCTAGATAAAGCAGATGCTGTATCAAATAGCGACAATGTCTTCGAACCTGATAAAAATAATATTGCAGATTTAATAAAATTAAATCTTAGAGGAAACAACAAGTAAATCTGGCGGAAAGATGTTACCGATGTAAGGTTGTATATAAATCACTTATAAAAATTTAAATTCTAATACTTCAGGATTAGTAAAAAATATCAATACATCTACTACAAAGTTTATTCTTACGAATGGTGAAAAACACCACCATGACAGTTTATTATAATATTGTAAGTCTGAAACGTCCAGGCACTTTTTCGGGGTTGCGACAAGATTTTTCTTTTAGCGGTTTGGTTTAAAACGCTTCGGACTTACGCTTTACTTTTAAAAAGTTTTTCATGTTTTATAACTTCCGGTTTGTGTTGTGGTAGTATTGCAAGACAAACCTTTTTATTTTATAATCGCTCCTGAGATATAGTATAGGAGCTAAAATTATGACAACTGAAGTTAGAGCAAGCCATATCCTTGTTAGAACAGAACAAGAAGCCAAAGATTTATACGCCGAAATCACAAACGGTAAAGATTTTGCACAAGTTGCAGCAGAAAAATCACTTTGTCCATCAGGACAAAATGGGGGTGATTTGGGCTTTTTTGGCAAAGGAATGATGGTAAAACCATTTGAAGATGCAGCTTTTGAACTTGAAGTAGGACAACTTTCTCAACCTGTTGAAACTCAATTCGGGTGGCACTTAATTCAAGTTACAGGCAAAAACTAAAATGGATAACATTACAGTAATTAAAAATTTCATGGCCGACAACGGTTTAAAGTATCTTTTAGTTAATTCAACCAATGAGTTTTTAGTTGAATATAATACACTGGAAGAAAACTCTAGATACAAACTTACAAAATTTTCCGGCTCGACCGGAGAAGCTCTTGTAACACCCGAAACAATTTTTTTATTTGTGGATGGGAGATACCACATCCAAGCAGACAATGAAGTCGACCATGAAAAAATTACTGTTGTAAAACTCCAAAACGGTCAAAAATATCTGGAAGAACTTTTAAAAAAAATACCAAAAAATGAAACTTTAGGAATATTTTCTAAAAAAAATTCCCAAAAAAAAGTCGAACAGTTAGCTTCTGAACGAAATTTGACATTTTTAGATATGGACCCGTTAGATAATCAAATTTTAAAAAAAGAAGAAAAAAACTCTATCATAACGCTTGATGAGAACATAACAGGATACAGTGTTCAAGAAAAAATCAACAAAATTACAAATAACTTAAACCCGGAAACTGCAATCTATTTTACGGATTTAGATGAAGTTTCATACCTTTTCAATTTACGGGATTTTTCACAAAATTTTTCAGCAAAAGTAAAAGCTAAAGCTCTTATATTCAATGACAGAGCCGTATTATTTACAGGTGAAAAAATTTCACAAATCAAAGATTTTCTAAATTATGTACAAAAAAAAGTTTATGTTGATAAAACATCCATCAATGCCTTTGATTACAATATTTTAGGGGATAAAGCTGTTGAAATGGTTGAAAACCCTATAAAAATAATGAAATCTCAAAAAACAAGTGCTGAACTTGAACATTTAAAAAAAGCATTTAAAAAAACAGATAACGCAGTTTGGGCAATTCGAGAATACATTGAAAATAACAATAATCTATCCGAATACGATATTGCAAAACAACTGGAAAAAGAATTTAAAAACCAAGGGGCACTGGGTTTAAGTTTCAACTCTATTGTTGCCAAAGATCAAAATTCCGCCCTTGCACACTATTCAAAATCTTCCAAAAACGAAATAATTACCGAAGGAAGTCTTATTTTAATCGATTGCGGGGCATACTTTGAAGGCGGCTTAGCAACAGATATCACAAGAGTTTTTGTAAAAGGAAAACCATCACAACTTCACAAAAAAATCTATACTAATGTTTTAAAAGCCTTTCTGAACGCTTACCATTATCCAAAACAAAATTTACAGCGTCCGATTAATGGTTTTGATATTGACAATAGCGTAAGAGAATTTTTCAATTCACAAGATTTAGAAGGATTTGTTTTTAACCATGGACTCGGACACGGAATAGGAATAAATGTTCACGAATATCCTCCAAGTCTTAGTAACTCAGAGATAGCAAAAACGCCACTACTTGAAGGTATGTGTTTTTCAATTGAGCCCGGGTTGTATAAACAAGGAGAATTTGGAATAAGACTGGAAAATTCCTGCTATTATAAGGATGACAATATCCACTCATTTGTTAAAATGAATTATGAAAAAAAACTTATCGATTTTGACATATTAACAGAACAAGAAAAGCATTGGCTAGAAGAGTTTGAGGTCAAATAATGGAAATTACAAGTGTAAATAACGAATTAGTTAAAGAAAGCGTAAAACTTCAACAAAAAAAATACAGAAATCAAACCTCAAAGTTTTTACTTGAAGGATTTAAAGCCATCAAAGAAGCCTTCGCGGCCGGCATTAAACTTGAACATATTTTTGTTGAAAAAAAACACATTGATGAATATAATTTTGCTAAAGATTTGATAATTGAAACAACAGAACCTGTACTAAAAAAACTTTGTACAACAGAATCTGCACCTGAGGCCATTGCAGTTGGCTACCAAAAAACTTATGATAAAAACATTTTAAAAAATACTCAAAAAGTAATCCTTCTTGAAGATATTAAAGATCTTGGAAATTTGGGAACAATAATTAGAACTGCAGTAGCTTTTGGGGTTGATGCAATTGTTTTATACGGAGACAGCGTTGATATATATAACCCCAAATGTGTACGCGCATCTGTTGGTAATCTTTGGAAACTACCAATTATTCAAATCAAAAATTTTAATGAACTTGATAAGACATTTCAACATTACGCCAAAATCGCCACACTTCCGCATACCGAAAATATGCTAAAAACATTCAAAATAAAATTTCCTGCACTTATAATGTTTGGAAGCGAAGCAAACGGTTTATCAAAAGAATTAATAGATATATCTACGGCTACTGTTAAAATTGAAATGGCAAGAACAGTAGAATCACTGAATTTAGCAACATCAGTTTCAATAATTACATATAAACTATTCATGGAGTAAAATAATGGGAAATAAAGAATTACTGGCAAGAGAATATTTTAAACAGGGATATAACTGTGCTCAATCCGTATTTTTAGCACTTGCTCCAGATTACGGGTTTGACAAAGAAACAGCATTAAAATTAGCCTCATCTTTTGGCGGCGGCATGGGCAGAATGCGGGAAGTCTGTGGGGCGGTTAGTGCCATGCTTATGGCTGCGGGACTTGAAAGCGGATATACTGAAAATAACAATGACGAAACCAAAGCTGCTCATTATGCATTAGTTCAAAAACTTGCATCAGAATTTAAAAAGAAAAATGGAACAATTATATGTAGAGAACTTTTAGGGCTTGACATTGAAACAGATTCTCCAATCCCATCAAAAAGGAATGAACAATACTACAAAACACGCCCTTGTGAAGAATATGTGGCAGATGCTTGCAGGATATTTGAAAAATATTTGAACGACAAAAAAGCGGTCATTAAATAACCGCTTTTATGTTTTGATAAAACTTTGCCTACGGAAGAGTA
Organism: uncultured bacterium; assembly: GCA_902489575.1. GTDB lineage: Bacteria > Cyanobacteriota > Vampirovibrionia > Gastranaerophilales > Gastranaerophilaceae > Zag111. Next base: position 28,005 of record CABUAQ010000009.1, on the reverse strand, counting down.
GGATAATTATTAAATTTATATCCAAGCTTGAATATTCTATAAATATCTTTGTAACTACCACTTTCTTTAGCTTTTGCAATCTCGTTTGCATATTTATCAGCATCCAGTGAATACTCTATTAAAACTTCATTATTAAACGTACTATAAATTTTAGTTCTATTAGACACTTCTACAAAAGATTTCAACTGTTTTTGATATTCCTCACTGTTTGCAGTTAATTTAAATGGTTTAACTGAAATACCCTTTTTATCCGCTGCATAGTACACAGCAGACCTAAAAACGGAATCCTTATAAGCATTTGGGACATCTTCCATATCTTCCGGTCTTATATAAAACTTATAAATGTCACCATCTAAATCAATTTCACTAAATGTGGTTTCCACATTAGCCTGTTGTAATTCCTGGAACCAATCATTTAGTTTCTCTACAATCTCAGGATGATCTTTTGCATGTTTGTACAGAATCATCGCTGAAGATATACCGAGAGAAAACCAAGTTGCAAAAACTATAATTGGAGCCAGAAGTCCCCAAAGAATAGCTTGTTTATATTGTAATACGTGGAAATTTTCAATACTATCGTATTTATCATTATTATTTTTATAAGCCCATTCATTCCCTTTTAAACCGCAAATAAGCATAAACGGGAAAGCCCCAAGTGTAAAAAATAGAGGGATCATAAATAATGTAACCGGAGTTTTATTAAAAATCCCCCATAACCAGGTACCAAAAAACGCACCCCAGTTAAATTTTATCAGTTCACTTGCGGGTTTTTCACCGGTTATTTTACCTTTCATAAATACAAGACTTAACAGAATAAATAAAGCAATAAAACGTAAAAATGGAATGGATGCAGCTGCCGGAAGTACAAGTATATAACATAGTACAATCAATATTGTAGAAATCGTATAAACTCGATTATTATCTTCTTCTCCAAGGATATCTCTAACTCTTTTAACACAACTCGGGAAAATAAGCACTGCCTCAATAATAGCAACAATTGATAGCCAAATAGTCCACCAATTTACATGAACTCCTCCGGTGGCAAGAATGTTAGACGCAAAATCCGGTTTTATAAGTATTAAAACAGAAATCGGAGTAGTATAAAAAATAGCTTCAATTATTTCGATAATCAAGAAGTTAATAATAAAATCTCGTCTGCCAATAACGCCTTTAGTTCCCAAAAAGCCTCTGTTTTCGTAAAAATAATCACTCATAATATGAACTCCTATACTTGAACTTCTTCTGTCAGATTTTCAGAATTTTCTTCCAGAAACTCAGGAGGAATAGAGTTTTCAACAATTTTCTTTCCTGATTTAATTTCTTTTGAAGAAATTCCGAATTGACGTAATTTTTCTGCCTCTTTAAATATACTACCGTTTTTGCGGGCGGTAAATCTGTTAATTTCCGTTTTTACACAGACAGCAGCCTTATCAATTGTTTGCTGGATATTTAACAAATTTTGAGCATGGGAGGCTATATTATTATAAAGGTTTTCCCCTACAGTAATAATATTTTGAACATTATCATACTGAGTTTGGGATGCCCACAATTGATTTACCAATCTCAGTGTAACAAGAAGCGAAGATGTCCCGATAATAATAATGTTTCTGGAGTTTGCAAGTTCTATTACTTTCCTAAAATCAAAATCTGTATAAATCATATTTACACAAGTTTCAACAGGAATATACATCAATATAAAACCTGGTTGTGAAAGGACATCAATTTCTTCATAATTTTTCTTTGCAAGATTAGTTATACACGTATTTAAGTCATTAATAAAAGCTTTTTTAAGTATTTCATTGTCATCTGATTGTTGGTATTCTATAAAATTTTTCAATATAACTTTTGAATCGATAATTATACTTTTATCATTAGGCAAATTAACCACAAAATCAGGTTTAACACCGTCAGATGTAAATTGTTTCGTATAATGAATATTTTCTTCTAAATTGGCGAATTTAAAAATTTGTTCCAACCATTCTTCCCCGAATTCTCCCTTAGAATTTTGGTTCATAGTTAAAGCTCTTGCATATTTTTCAGCAGTCGCAATAGCATTTTTTATCTCGAGTGATTCATTTTGATGGGATTTTTGATAATTATCTATAGTTTCTTTAAATTCTTTTAACAAACGATTAACCGGAGTAATTTCTTCAGCTTTAAATATTTCCATCCGACTCTTTAAGTCTCTGGAATGTTCTGATAACAAAGCTTCTTGTTGGTTTTTCAAAGAGTCCCGGGCAATCTGACCGAACACAACTTTTACTTCATTTATAATATTTTCGTTCAGTCCTGCCTGACTTTTTAATTGAAAATTTTCCTCTCTAAGTAAAAAAATCTCTTTTTGAAAATATTTCGAAGCAATCATCCAGACCAAAAGCCCCGTAATAATTACAACCAACAATAAAACGACAATTTCTAAAAACATATCCCTTACCTATCTGCCCAATCCTTTCACATAAATAATACCATGAGGCATTGACTTTTACAATCAAACCGACCGGAAGCATTTGCAAATTTTAATCTTTTTTATTAAAATGTAGGTAATCTATTATATTTTAGAAGAAGGGATAGGATTATGGTTGTGGAAAGACAAAGAGTAGAAGAACAAGATAAAATCGAAAGACGCTCAAACTTTGAAGCTGTTGAAAGTAATTTAACACCTGAACAGGTAAAATTAGAAGCTTCAAGATGTTTGAATTGCAAAAATCCGCACTGCGTACAAGGTTGTCCGGTTAATATCCAAATACCTCAGTTTATCAAAGCCCTAAAGGAAGATAAATTAGACGAAGCAGGGAAAATTATCCGTGAAACAAGCATGTTACCATCAGTGTGCGGCAGGGTTTGCCCCCAAGAAAGACAATGTGAAGGCAATTGCGTTTTAGGTATAAAAGGCGAGGCTGTTGCAATCGGAGCGTTAGAAAGATTTGTCGGGGACAACACAGAAGCTGATATGCCTGAAATTAAACCCTCAGGTAAAAAAGTTGCAATAGTTGGTTCAGGTTGTGCAGGGATTACTGCGGCTGCTGATCTTAGAAAAGCCGGTCATGAAGTTGTAGTATTTGAAGCGCTTCACAAACTCGGCGGAGTACTTCGCTATGGAATTCCTCCGTTCAGACTTCCCAGAACTATTCTTGACAGAGAAATTACTAACCTTAAAGCTATGGGAGTGGAATTTCATACAAATGTTATCGTTGGAAAATCAATTACATTAAAACAATTAAAAGATGATGGTTTTGATGCAATTTTTATATGTTCAGGTGCAGGACTTCCTAAAATGATGAATATTGCCGGAGAAAACCTTAACGGAGTATTTTCTGCAAACGAATTTTTAACCAGAGTGAACCTTATGGGTGCCGGCACAAAAGATAGTGTAACTCCGCTAAAAGTGGGGAAAAAAGTTGCAGTAATCGGCGGCGGCAATGTAGCAATGGATGCAGCACGTACAGCCGTTCGTGTAGGTTTTGAAGAAGTATCCATTTTATACCGCAGAACAGAAAAAGAATTACCGGCCCGTCTGGAAGAAATAAGACATGCGAAAGAAGAAGGTGTTCAATTCAAATTTCTTCACGCACCTGTAGAAATTCTTGAAAAAGACGGTTACGTTGACGGTATGAAATTTGAGATTATGGAGCTTGGCGAACCGGACGCTTCAGGCAGAAGAAGACCTGTTGGTACAGGCAAATATGTGACTGAAGACGTTGATACAGTAATTGTAGCACTTGGCACAGGTCCTAATCCTATTATTCAAAAATCAGCTGAAGCAGAAGGATTGGAAATTATAACAGATTCTAAGGGCTACATAGAAGTTGATCCTGAAAAGCGTTCAACTAATCTTCCGTTTATCTTTGCCGGAGGAGACGTAGCTCCGGTTGGGGCATCTAACGCAATAAATGCAATGGGTGCAGGTAAAAAAGCAGCTAAAGCAATCAATGATTTGTTACAATAAAAAAAGCTAAAAGGATAGCATATGGAAAATGTAAATTGTACTATTGAAAACGAACAAACAGCCAGCATAAAACCAGGTAAAAATATTTTTAAAATTGACGGACCAATAGGTCGAAAAGCTTTTATAACAACGATAGGAATTCAAATTCTTATAGCTTTTGCGATTTTTGGAATAATTTATCTTATCAGAATCAACTTTGGCTTTGAAGATATAAAATATGTTTTCTATATAATAGGAACTCTTTCTTCAATATTAATGGGATACATAACATTTATCAATTATTCAAAAAGAATTTATGATATTATAAAACAGAAAGATAAAGCAATATTTTATGCCATAGCTATTATGCTTGCAAGCTTGTCAATGAGAGTTATTCCACCTCTCAAAATTATTGATATGATAATTTCAATCGCTATAATTTTAGTTTTACTTTTTGCAAAAGGTGAACTTGTAAAATAGATAATGATTAGATTACTAACGTTAAAAAACTTTGTAATAACAATTCTGGTAATGTTGGTATACGCATTACCGGTTTTGTCATTAGAACTTGATACATCTATCGACCAAGAAATAAAAAAGAAATATAATTCTTCAAAACTGGAAGATACCGTATTACCAAACTTGCCAAACATCACACCTGCCTCATCTACGCCAACGCCTCCTAAAAGTTTACCAAATTACAATACAACCGTAATTTCGGCAATAACTCCGGTTAATCCTAAAGATGGAATAAAGATATCTTCTTGGACAAAATTTAAAGTAAAATCTAACCAACTAATTTCCGATTGGTCAAAAGAAGGTACTGTAGTGAGTTTTACGACAACAGTACCCGTTTACAAGAAAAATATAACAATTCCTGCAGGTACAGTTTTTAAAGGGGTTATTACAAATTCTCACAGACCGCAAATAACAGGAAACGGAGGCTTAGTTATTCTAAAGATAACAAGCATATCTTATGGCGGTAAAACTTTCAGAACTGATGCAAAAGTAACTAAAGCAAACTACAAAAAAATCTTCTTTAACAACATAAAAGGTAAAAGACAATATTGGAAAGGAGTTGCGAATAGGATTAACAAAGGAGAAGACTTCTATAATAAAACTAAAAAAATCTCTAACAAACTATCTTCAAACCCGATATTTATAATTCTTTCACCTTTTCCTATAATAGTCGGGGCAGCAGGCTGCACAGTTTGTACTATTCTATCACCAATAACCGCAATCACAACTAAAGGCGGAAATCTTTCTATACCTGCAGGAAGTGAGTTTGAAATAAAATTGCTTGAACCTGCATATGTAAAATAAGTTATTTTCCGGTATAAGGATACAGGATTTTTGGATTATGCTTATCTCTCACATAAAGCGGCCGCTGATAAAGTTTATCCCGATTTTCTTTAGCTTCTTGAAACTCTTTAACATTATATTTTGGTTTATGCACTTCATAATATTTTGCAGGCGGCTCTGCTGAGAATCCGCTGCTTATATCTTCTTCTCCGTTCTCTATAGCTTCTATGTACTTAAATGTAGCATCAATTCTGCGTTGAGGCTCTGTTTTATACCTGTTTAATTCATTCAAATATAACGACTGATATTTTCCGACAGGCACCAGAGATAGTAAACCCAGAAGTGAAAAAGCCGCAAAAAGCAACCATAAAGATTTCAATATATCATACATAGTTATAGATTAACAAATAGTATACATTAAGTAAATATAAATCTTGAAAATTTTCATGACTAAATGTTAAAAAATTGTTCAAATTCCCTTTATACAATATAATAAGAAAGTGAACTAACTTTTTTGTAAAGGAGAGCGAAAATGATTAAAAAGTTTACTTCACCAATGACATTATTAGCATTATTTGCGGTAATGATTTTTGGTCTTTCACCTGTGTTTGCAAGTGAAGCCGATTTAGTTGTTCCAAGTATCCAATCTATTTCACCAAGCAATTACACATTGCTTCTCATAGGACTTGGTATTTCTGTAATCGGATTGATTTTCGGGCTTGTAGAATTCTTGAAAATCAAAAAACTAGACGTTCATAAAGCAATGGACGAAGTTGGAAACACTATTTTTGAAACCTGCAAGACGTACCTTATACAACAAGGGAAATTCCTTTTAGTATTAGAAGTTTTAATTGGTTTATGTATTGCATTTTATTTTGGTTACCTGCAGCATATGGGGGCAAAAGGTGTTTTAACAATTCTGGCGTGGTCTGTTATCGGGATTTTAGGTTCTTATTCTGTAGCCTGGTTCGGTATCAGAATGAACACTTTAGCTAACTCAAGAACAGCATTTGCAGCACTCAAAGGTAATCCTTTGAACATTATGAATATTCCGCTAAAAGCAGGTATGAGTATCGGAGTATTATTAGTTTCAGTTGAGCTGATTATGATGCTTATTATTCTGTTATTTGTTCCGGGAAATATTGCCGGAGCCTGCTTTATTGGTTTTGCAATCGGTGAATCTTTGGGAGCTTCAGCACTTCGTGTAGCTGGTGGCATTTTTACAAAAATTGCAGATATCGGCTCTGATTTAATGAAAATTCAATTCGGAATTAAAGAAGATGATCCTAGAAATCCGGGGGTAATCGCAGATTGTACAGGTGACAATGCAGGTGATTCTATTGGCCCTACAGCTGACGGATTTGAAACTTATGGTGTAACAGGGGTTGCCCTTGTAAGCTTTATATTACTGGCTGTTATGGGTGCAGAAAATCAAGTTCAGCTATTGGCTTGGATTTTTGTAATGAGATTTTTAATGATTGTTACATCAGTAGTTGCATACTGGATTAACGGAATTTGGGATAAATTTTTCTATGCTCCAAAAGTTGAAAAATTTGACTTTGAAGCACCGTTAACAAGATTAGTATGGATTACTTCAGTTCTTTCAATTGCAATGACATTTGGAGTAAGTTACTGGCTGCTAAACGATATGGGTAATAATATATGGTTAATATTATCTTGCATCATATCCTGTGGAACACTTGGTGCTGCATTAATACCGGAATTTACAAAAATATTTACATCACCAAAAGCTAAACACACAGAAGAAGTTGTTACTGCATCTCGAGAAGGGGGCGCTTCTTTAACCATTTTATCAGGTATTGTTTCCGGAAACTTTTCAGGGTTCTGGATTGGCATGGTAATTGTATTACTTATGGCAATTGCTTATATCGCAAGTACATATATTCCTTCAGGAGAAGAAGGCCTAATGATTTATCCTTCAGTATTTGCATTTGGTCTTGTTGCATTTGGTTTCTTAGGAATGGGGCCTGTAACTATTGCAGTTGACTCTTACGGTCCGGTTACAGACAACGCTCAATCAGTTTATGAATTGTCATTGATTGAAGAAATTCCTGATGTAAAAACTCAAATAAAAGAACAATATGACTTTGATGCTGATTTTGATAATGCAAAACAGTATTTAGAAGAAAATGATGGTGCAGGTAACACATTTAAAGCAACATCAAAACCGGTTCTTATCGGAACTGCTGTTGTGGGCGCAACTACAATGATTTTCTCTTTGATTTTGGTTATCAAAAACACATTAGGCATCCAGCCCGAAATGATATTAAACCTGCTAAATCCATATACATTATTAGGTTTACTAACAGGAGGAGCAGTGATCTACTGGTTCAGCGGCGCCTCAATGCAAGCCGTTACAACAGGTGCATATCGTGCTGTTGAGTATATTAAAGAAAACATCAAACTTGGTGATGCTGATGAAAAGAGTGCAAATGTTGCAAACTCAAAAGAAGTTGTAAAAATTTGTACACAATATGCTCAAAAAGGTATGGTTAATATCTTTATCGCACTATTCACATTTGCATTAGCTCTTGCATGCCTGTCAGCACCAAATGAAAATTCTCAATTAGCAGTATCATTCTTTGTAAGCTATCTGATTGCAATTGCAGTATTTGGTTTATTCCAGGCGGTATTTATGGCGAATGCAGGCGGATGCTGGGATAACGCTAAAAAAATCGTGGAAGTTGACCTAAAAGAAAAAGGTACAACTTTACACGAAGCAACTGTTGTAGGCGATACTGTAGGTGATCCATTCAAAGATACATCATCAGTAGCAATGAATCCTATTATCAAATTTACAACTTTGTTCGGCTTATTAGCAATGGAAATTGCAATAAATGAATCGTTCAGAAAAATTGCTCCTGTTGCAGGCGCAGTACTTTTGGTAATTGCATTAATCTTTGTTGTAAGATCATTCTACGGAATGAGAATTCCAACAAAAAAATAATCAATAAAAATTCAATTGTTTGAAGCCCCGGAAGAATTTATTCTTCCGGGGCTTCATTATTGTTTATAATAACATTTCATCTAACTGTTTGTACATATTATCCATTTCAATATTTGACAAATAACTTCTTGCCTGAATATATTCTTGCGGCGAAAGTTCTTCTGCCGCTCTTTCTAAAGTAAACCTTGCGGCTGACGACTCCGGAAGAGATTTTTCTACAACAGGCACAATTGTCTGGAAATTTTTACTTTCCAGAAGTTTATTCAATACATTTACCGGTGTATACGGTTTTATTTGGATTTTCATCATGACTCCTTAATATGTCTTCCGTGTTATAATAAAAACAAACAAAAATATTTTTGCGAAATAGGTCATGATAACTTTTCAAATCGTTACAATAGAAAAATTTAAACAACTTGCTGAACTTGCAAACATAATATGGCACGAATATTGGACAGAAATTCTTTCTCCGGAACAAATTGATTATATGGTTGATAAGTTCCAGTCTGAAAATGCTATTATAAATCAGTATAAAAACGAAAATTATACCTACTATTTTATTACTCTGAACAAGGAAAATATAGGCTATTTCGGAATTAGCGAAAAACAATACTTTTTATTTCTATCAAAATTCTATATAAAAAAAGATTTTAGACACAATAGATTTGGTACAAAAGCATTTGAATTGATAAAAAAAATAGCAAAAGACAAAAATTATAAATCAATCAAACTTACGGTTAATAAATACAACAAAAATACAATCCAAATATACCTTAAATGGGGTTTTAAAATAGTTGATTCTGTAATAACAAATATAGGTAACGATTTTGTAATGGATGATTATATTATGGAATACATTGTATCACCCGAATAGATAACTAATTTATATAATTATTTTTTAATTGATACCGTTTATAATCTTTACGAACAGAAATTTTGTAAGGAGATTATAAATGGATAATTTTAAAAAATATATGGTAGAATTTATCGGAACATTTTTCCTTGTATTTACAGTTGGCTTAATAGCATTACTACCCGGAAACGGAGTAATTGCAGCACTGGCAGTTGGATTTATATTGATGGTAATGGTTTACGCTGGCGGCTATATTTCAGGAGGATATTATAACCCGGCGGTAGCATTTGCTGCAACCCTTCGCGGAGCGCTGCCGGCGAAACTGCTGTGCCGGTACATTGTTGCCGAAATTTTAGGTGCTATTGCTGCCAGCGGATTAATAATGTTTTTGTATGGGGGGCTGCCTGAAATTACTGTATGTACATATGGAATGATGCAAGTACTTATCGGCGAATTTTTATTTACATTTGCACTATGTTATGTGGTTCTTGCAGTTGCAACAACAGAAGCAACAAAATGGAACTCTTATTATGGAGTAGCAATAGGAAGTACAGTAACTGTAGGTGCTTTTGTTGCAGGCGGTGTAATATGCTATGGGGCATTCAACCCTGCTATTGCAATTGCTCTATGGTCACTCAAATTATCATGCCTTGCTATGACAATAATAACAATTATTGCAAATCTGCTTGGAGCAATTGCAGCATCTTATGTATACAAATACCTGATAGAAGATTAAAACTTTCCATTTAACCGTCAAAAGTTATAAATAACTTTTGACGGCATTAGCAAAATTTAGCATTCAGGGATTTTAAATATACAAAACTTAAAAAAAACTTGAGGTTAAACCCTAACAGATTTATAATGAACTATGCTGGTAGGATTCAGAAAGGATTAATAGAAAATGGCTGCAATTGAAGAAAAGACTTACCCGGAATTGGAACGAGCAATCAACCCGACTCACGATATAAAACTTTTTGCCGGACGCTCTAATCCGAAATTAGCACAAGAAATAGCTGATTATCTTGGAACAACGGTTGGTCCTATGGTTGTAAAAAACTTTGCCGATGGAGAAATATATGTTCAGGTAAAAGAAAGTGTTAGAGGTGATGATGTTTTCATTATCCAGCCTGTTTGTAACCCTGTAAATGAAAATTTAATGGAATTACTTATAATCATTGATGCTTTCAAAAGGGCAAGCGCAAAAACCATTACAGCAGTAATCCCATACTACGGATATGCAAGACAAGACAGAAAAACCTCAGGCAGAGAAGCAATTACGGCTAAACTTGTTGCTGATTTACTTACAACAGCAGGTGCAGACAGAGTTCTTGCTATGGATCTTCACACAGGGCAAATTCAAGGTTTCTTTAACATTCTTGTTGACCACATTTTTGCAACAAACGTTATTGTTAATTACATAAAAGAATTAGGGATTAATCCTGATAACATGGTAGCGGTCTCTCCGGATATGGGCGGAGCAAACAGAACAAGACATTTTGCTAAAAAACTAGGATGCCCTATTGCTATCATAGATAAAAGACGCGATAAACATAATGAAGCTATTGCAACTAATGTTATTGGTGATGTTGAAGGAAAAGTTTGCTTAATGTTTGATGATATCATTGATACAGCAGGCACAATATGTGAAGCTTCAAAATTATTAAAATCAAAAGGTGCCAAAGAAATTTATGTAGGTGCAACTCACCCGGTATTTTCCGGACCTGCCATTGAAAGACTCGGATCAGCTCCTATTACAGAATGTATTGTGACCAACACAATCCCTCTTGATATGGAAAAAATGCCGTCAAATATTAAACAAATCTCAGTAGCCCCATTGCTTGCTCAAGCTATTTCCAGAATTCATGACGATGAATCTGTAAGTTCATTGTTTGGATTTGAAAAAGAAATGCAAGTTGGATAGAGTCTATACCAACCTAAAAATATAAAATAAACCAACCATATAAAAAAAACTTAAAAAGATGGAAGATGAAAAAGATTTATAGACAAAGGTTTTCAAGCCTTTGTCTTTTTTTACTCTACACCATTTGGAGGATATTTAAACCCTTTTAATAAAGAAATTTTTTATAGTTCCGATATAGAAAATATAGATATGGAAAACGAAAGTTTTTCATACCTCCTCCCCAAGTCTGGTAGCCGTTCTTTTTGAAACGGCTTTTTTTTATGTATAATTATTTAACTTTTACAACAACAGAACAGGCATCAGAAGACACCGTTTGTGGCATAATCACAGGTATATATTCAATACATAGGATAATAAATAAGAACAGGACATAAGTCCGGTCTCGAAAATTTAAAATTTTCATTACTTATTCTTATTCACTGCCATAAGAATCAAAAATACCACAGCAACACAAACACCTATTGACATAAATGCCAGCATCGGTCTAAAAGCAAGCCAGGCAAGAGATATAGTTATAATAGTTAACGGAATTGAAATCAGAAAAGCCAAACCACATGTAATCTTCTCTCCAAACCATCCAAGTCCAATAAATGATAAAACATATCTAACTGGGATTGCTATCATTGTTAGTCCAACCACCATCAAGAAAAACCCAAGGACCCTAAAGCTAATTGCCCCCGTTTTATTATCATTTTTAAAACCACTGATCATTTCAGCAGATGTACGCTTACCGTTTTCGACAATTGCGATATCACCGGCTCTCGAACTATATGGACGTAAAATATTGCCCGACTGACCCGCAATAATCGACACATAAGAACCCGGATTCAAGTACTCGTACGAAATTCTAATATCTCCAATCTCTGGATTGTAAATTGAGCCTTTTCCTCTATACAAATAACGACTTGAAGCGACTTTAAAACCATCTATATTATCTAATCGAAAGTCTGTATAATAATTCACAGGTTCTAATTTTGCAATAATCGAAGATGTTAAGTTAAAATCTCCAAATTGAACAGACTTAGCCCTTAAATTAATATTTCTATATGGCATAGAAGACGGGTTTCTATGGGCAGAATCTGAAACATGTTCAATATGAGATGACCAAACTTTTTCATAACGATGTGACCTGTGCTTACTACTCCCTGATGAATGCTCTTCCCATTGATACATTTCCACAATTCTTTTTAAAACTGGAGTATTAACACTTACAAATTCATCTGATAATACTCGATCTGTCTTAACCTCACTAGACATATGCACCAACTTTCCATCTGCGGCAGAAGATACAGTCGTTATATTAACAACATTTTTTGCAACAAAATTTGCAATTTTGATATTTTTTATGTAATACCCCTCATTAGAAAATAGAAAAATAAAAGAACCTAAAAACATCACAATACCAATAAGCATTGCTATAGGATTATTATTGTAACCATGCCCTCTCATAAATACCTCCACTAAAACTCTGATCTTAGTATAACATACAACAGTATGGATAGCAATTTCTATAGTATACTTAAGAAATAATAATTGATTTTATAGAAATTTTAGTATACCTTATCGTTGAGGAGACAGACAATTGAAACGACATACTAAAGGTATAATTTATGGCGCAATTGCAGCTATAAGTTACGGTACAAACCCGCTATTTGCCCTGCCTTTATACGCTGAAGGTGTAGGGGTAAATTCTGTGCTTTTTTACAGATATTCTCTTGCAGTTTTGATATATTTTATATGGATAAAATTCGTCAAAAAAATCTCCCTGAAAATATCTTGGAAAGAGCTTTTTCCTATTTTGATTTTAGGAGTGCTTTTTTCACTGTCCTCCTTAACACTATTTGACTCATTTAAATATATTGAAGCCGGAATAGCTTGCACAATTCTTTTTATATATCCGGTTTTAGTCGCAATTATTATGGCAATGTTCTTCAAAGAAAAACTTACCAAAAGTGTTATTTTTTCAATATTATTAATCCTTGGCGGAGTATTTTTACTCTATAAAGGAAAAACCTATCAGGATCTAAACATATACGGAGTATCAGTTGTATTTACATCAGCATTACTATACGCATTATATATTGTTGGAGTTAAAAATATAAAAATAGTAAAACACATTAATAGGTACAAAATGAGTTTTTACGTAATGCTCTCAGGACTTTTGGTTTATATAATCAACCTAAAATTCTGCACACAGCTTCAAATCATTACAGACCCTATTTTATGGATATACACAATTGCATTATCACTTTTCCCGACAATTATCTCACTTGAAACCATTAATATTTCAATAAAACTCATAGGTTCAACTTCCGCAGCCATATTAGGTGCATTAGAACCAATTACAGCTATATTCTTTGGAGTTATAATTTTTCACGAACACCTGACATTAAGAATAATATTGGGAATACTTGCAATTCTTTTTGGAGTATTGTTCATAATTCTAAAACAGAAGAAGGTACAATATAAAAGCCAAAATTAAATAAAATTATTGGGTATAGTGATTATTTAGCACAAAAACAGTAGTAATATAATCTATCAATAATATGCTTAAGAAAATGTCCTACTTTTCCTAAAAATGTCTTTGGTGGTTCAGGAGAATTTTGTGCAGAAACTTCAGGAATTGAAATCAATGTTCTACCTTCTTGAATATATTTCTGCCCCTTGCCTGTAAAATTCAGATTATATCCTGGCACTTTATTTACTTGCACAATACACTCCCCTTTTTGTTTATAAATGTCGATAAGCTCCCGAATATGGAATCCTTTGATAAGGCTATTGTACCAGAAATTAGCTTATATTCAAGTATTATCCATATAATAAAACAGTCAACTCAAGAGTATTACAATATAAAAGCATTCTTGGTTTTATGTATTCATAAATTTTGTTAAGTTAAAACTAGAAAGTAAATACCTATTCAGTAATCAGAAAATTACTATCAAATCTTTAAGTACTTAAAACAAGCTAAAACAACTTAGTATTATTCCCTGACAAATTTTGAAATTTCTGTGAAGTTTTACGTCTGGGATGAAAGTTGTCCTAACAATACGTAACATCTGAGCCAATTTTGAAGCTCTGGAAGACTTTATATAGATATAGGGAAAATTGATTAAGGTAATATTATGGTCGCAAAGCTAGGATTAAGTTTAGCTCAGAAAACTTCTGCATGGTTAAAAGCATGTGGAAAGTCCAGCATATTACAAACAAGACCTGTTAAACCAGCAGAGTTGAAGGGGTTAAGCTTTGCACCTGAATTAAATATGGATACAGTTAGCTTAAGTTCAAGTACTCAAAGGTGGTGGAGAGCTCTTAAAAATAATCCAGATGTATCACCTGATTCATATGTAGCGATGCACCATTGGCTTGAGGGTCAGAATCGAGGTATTAGAGCTACAATAGAAAACATAGAGACTGGTCGAGTACTAAAACAACGTCACCTACTTACTCTTCAAGATATTCAATTGTGTGATGAAGCGTTCAATAAATTACCATCTCTTGCTAATGATTGTGTTGTTTATAGGGCTCGAAAACCTGGGGGTAGGGCAGATGTAAATTTTGATATAGTTAAAAATGCTGATGTCGGAGATGTTATTGTGCCTGATAAAGGTTATTCTTATGCTGGTTTTACTCGTTCAATAGCAGAAAACTGGGCACCATGCGATAGAAGCAAAGGTATGATGTATATAATTAGACTACCAAAAGGATGTAAGGTTTCAAGGAATTTGGAACACGATGGTGAGGTTGTAATGCCTCGTGGTGCAGAATATAGAGTTATATCAAAACATACTAATTATGATGGAACCTTGGAAGTAACAATGGAATATATACCTCCTAAAACTGACAATTCAGTACAATCCAAAGAGTGGTGCCAAATGTTCGGTATCAAACCCTACTCTGAAGAAGAAGCCCTAGAAATGCTAGAAGAATATTATAGAACAAGGTAATGGGAGTTATGTTACCTAGTTGTACAAAGTCTGTAGGTCAGGCACGGCTTGACAATAACTGAAATATAATAAATAAAAAAGACGATAACAAAAAGCAGTAGGGTGCAATTTTTTGCACCAAAACAAAAAAATCGGCTATTATGCCGATTTTTTTGTTTTGGTGTCGAAGAAGGGACTCCTCTTGGATTTTACTGTCTCTCGGGCAAGTAATTTGCTACACTCCGTTGCCGCAAATTTTGCCCTCACTTACTCAAGTTCGCTCGCTTTGCTCAACTCCACTCTTACGTAAAATCCGCTGAACCCGCTAAAGGCGGATTAAAGCCCTCGTCATACAAAAATTGAAAAGAGAGTAACAACAAAAGTTACTCTCTTTTTAATTGTCGAAGAAGGGACTTGAACCCTCAAGGTTTATACCACACGAACCTGAATCGTGCGCGTCTACCAATTCCGCCACTTCGACATAGATTATTTAGATTTTTGTGTCTTGTGGCGGATGTTGAGTCCGGCTCAACCCTCTCGAAAAACTTGACATTTAGTCAACTTTTTCTGCGGCACAGTGCCACTTCGACATATCCTGAGGTGATTGTACCACAAACATTATTTATTATCATTAATTTTTTTTAATTAACCTGGTCTACAATCATGAAATTTATTATCTTTATGCTAGAATGCTGTTGTGAAAAACTTTATTAAATTATTTTTCATAGTTTCATGTTTTTTCATTTCCTTGGCTGTCAATGCGACCGAGATAGATTATGGCGCAATTAATTATACCCAACATGGTATAGTAAACACTATTTCTATACCGGATGAAGAACTGGGCATTAAACCTTCCGATAATGAAACCGAATTTGTTGCTGCTAATGCTCAAACAAATGAGCTTTCCGCACCAAATGACCGAAGAAATAACTTCTCTGGCGGAAATATCGATAAAACCAGTGCTCAAAATAAATTATTACAAAAGATATTTTCATCTAATTATAACAAGACATTTTACAGCACATCTCATAAAATATCTTCCTATTTAAAAAATGAGATTTGCACCCGTGCACCTTAATTCTCCTACCTCAATATAACAAATAAATATAGAATAAATAAAATTTACATAGGAGAATAATAAAAATGAGTTTCGAATTATTTAAGGCTGGCTGCCTTATTATGATAATTGGGATGGGCTTTGTGTATTTTTTCATAGCTATTATGATTTATTGCATGAATATCAATGCCAAAGTTATTAAAATGATTAATAAATTCTTCCCGGAAAAAATTGAAGAAGACAATTACATATCTAAAAAGAAAACGTCAGATAACGATGCAGAAGTTGCACTGGCAATCGCTTGTGCAGCGTTGAAAAGAGGTAAAGCATGTTAAGTAGTTTCATATCATCACACAGTGTTGCTATTTCTGCAGGCTTACTTCTTATTGCTTATATATTTATTGCACTGGAGAAAATACCTAAAGTAACTGTTGCACTGCTTGGTGCTGCAATTACTATTGTTCTAGGGTTGGTAAGCCAGACAAAAGCAATTGACGGAATGATTAATCCGCATTATTTTATAAACTTCGTTGATTTTAATGTGATATTTTTACTTGTTGCTATGATGATAATTGTATCAATCACAACAAGAAGCGGGGTCTTTAGTTGGGTGGCTAATGAGCTTTTGAAAATTACAAAGGGCCATCCAATAAAAGTTTTGTTCACATTAGGCATTTTTACAGCTGTGGTAAGTGCTTTTTTAGATAATGTGACCACAGTTATTCTTATAATGCCAATAACTTTTGCTATCGCAAAAAAATTAGAGATAGATCCCATTCCATATTTATTAACTGAAGTATTTGCTTCAAATATCGGTGGAACCGCAACATTAATAGGAGATCCGCCAAATATTATTATCGGAAGCGCAGGAGGACTCTCTTTTATGAACTTCGTAAAAGAATTAACTCCTATCATTGCGATAATTCTACTTTGCGTAGTAGGATTACTTGCATTCCTATTCAGAAACAAACTCGTTGCAGCTGAAGATAAAATGAAAGAAGTTGCATCTATTGATAATTCACATACTATTACTGATAAAAATTTAATGCTGCGTTCAACTATTGTATTAACACTTGTAATACTTGGTTTTATGCTGCATGACATCATCCATATTGAAACTTGTGTTGTTGCAATGCTTGGAGCCAGCATCTTGCTGATATTTGAAAAACCTACAGATATTCTTAAAGATGTTGAATGGAATACAATATTCTTCTTCATTGGTTTATTTATTATAATCGGTGGTTTAGAAGCTTCAGGAGGCATCAGGCTTATGGCTGAATGGATTCTTAAAGTAACCCAAGGTTCACAAGCCGCAACATCCATGATTATTTTATGGGCTTCCGGTATAATTTCAGGAATTATTGACAATATTCCTTACACAGCAACAATGGCACCTATGATTGTTGAAATCGAAAAAGCTATGGGAAACACTTATGCGTACCCGCTTTGGTGGGCATTATCTCTTGGGGCTTGTCTTGGAGGTAACATGACAATCATTGGAGCTGCCGCAAACGTTATCGTCTCTGAAAATGCAAACAAAGAAGGACACCCCATTTCTTTCATGAGATTTATGAAATACGGAGTTTGCGTAGTTGCTATCTCATTAATTCTTAGTACAGTATACCTTTATTTTAAATTTTTAAAATAGGAGATTAAAGATGTCAAATGATACAAATTCAAAAAATATAAACCCTGAAGCAACTCCAGGTAGAAATCAATATTCTGAAAGTAAAGGAACCGGGGTTTTAAGTACTTTAATTTTTGCAATTGCGGTTGTAATATTTATGATTATTCTCGCATATTTTAAAGGAAGTTAAATTAAAACTATAAGCAGATTGATTTTATTATCAATCTGCTTATTTTGATAAAAGGAAAAAGATATGGAAAAATTTGATATATTTTGTATACTACAATTACTCGGTGGATTAGCCTTTTTCTTGTACGGAATTTATATAATGTCTTCAGGACTTGAAAAAATCGCCGGAGGGAAACTGGAACGGGTCTTAAAAACAATGACAGCAAGTCCACTAAAAGGACTGATTTTAGGAGCCGGGATAACCGCAGTCATACAAAGTTCTTCAGCTGTAACAGTAATGCTTGTAGGACTTGTAAATTCCGGTATAATGAGACTTACTCAAGCAATCGGGGTTATTATGGGGTCAAATATTGGAACAACCATCACCGCTTGGATTTTGAGTTTGTCAGGAATTCAAAGTGATAATATTATTATAAGATTATTTAAACCTGAATCCTTTACACCTATTTTAGCACTTATCGGTGTTATTATGATATTTGCAGCAAAATCTAATAAGAATAAAAATATTGGAAGTGTTTTCTTAGGATTTTCAATTCTTATGACTGGGATGATATTTATGAGTACATCAATGGATCCGCTGTCCCACTCACAAAAATTTATTGATCTTTTAACTTTATTTAAAAACCCTATCTTCGGTGTTCTTGTCGGCACGGTAATAACTGCAATTATTCAAAGTTCAGCGGCATCTGTCGGGATGCTCCAGGCTCTCGTAATGAAAGTTGATATGTCATACTCAATGGCTTTGCCTATAATTATGGGACAAAATATCGGGACTTGTATTACGGCAATATTGTCAAGCATAGGAGTTAATGCTAACGCGAAAAAAGTTTCTGTCGTTCACGTAACATTTAATATAATCGGGACTATTATATTTTTAACACTGTATGAACTTGTTGGATTGTTTTGCAAGTTACCGTTTATGGAACAAAACATCAATCCTGCAGGCATAGCAATTCTTCACTCTACATTTAATATTTGCACAACATTTCTATTATTCCCATTTATCAAACAACTTGAAAATATTGCAAATTTCATTGTAAAAGACGTAAAAAGTTCTAAGGGAGACGTTTTCCTTGATGAAAGACTCCAATTATCACCTGAGCTTGCTACAATAGAAGCTCAGCAAAAAGTTATTAAAATGGCAAAAATTGTTAAAAACAATGTTCTATATGCAACCAAACAATTGAAAAACTACCAGTATAGGAAAGCTGAAGTTGTTAACAATAACGAAAAGCGTATTGATTTATACGAAGACAAACTTGAAAAATATTTAATAAAAACATCAAATAAAGAACTTGCAGAAGATACAGGTAACACTATAGCGCGCCTTCTTTTAACAATTGGAGATTATGAAAGAATTGGAGATCATGCAATAAATATTTTAAATATTGCAGAAGAAAAAAAGAATAAAAATATGGAATTTCCACCAGAACTTGTAAATGATATCAGAACAATTGTAAGCGCAATTTTAGAAGTTATATTTATTTCAACAGAAGCATTTACACACAACAGCACAACACTTGCCCTTAAAGTTGAACCGCTGGAGCAGGTAATAGACAGACTAATACTTAATGCAAAGAATCGGCATATCAAAAGAATTCAATATGGGCAATGTCCTATAGAACTTGATTTTTTAATTTCTGATCTATTCAATGATTTTGAAAGAATTTCAGACCACTGCTCAAATATTGCAGCATCAATTTTAAAAACAAAAGATTCTTCTATTGAAAAACATGAATTTCTAAAACAACTAAAATCATATAATAATAAAGATTTTAGCAAGAATTACGCAGAATACAAAGAAAAATATACATTGGTATAGATATAAGTCACATATTATTATACCAAATAATCGCCAGCCGCCTTACTTTGGCGGCTTTTCTTTAATAGATTAATCTTATATTATTACTTAGGCCGGACAATTGGCGGTATTGGAGAAATTATTATTTGTTCCATTAAATCATTATTTATCAATTTTACTTCTTGAGCAATTTGATTAATCTCTTCATTTGTATTAAATACATATTTTTTTGCGAAACGTAAAACCATCATACCTTTTTTAGGATGTTTTTCATATTTATAAATATTATATATAAAAAATGTTTGTTCTTTTCGGGCTCCATTTTCCAAAAAACTTATAACCGCAATTTCTTTTTTTTTATTTTGAACAAATTTTAATAATACGGAATTTTCTCTTGATTCAATTTCATTATCTTTATTTTGTGCGAATTTTAGCGGATTAGATACATCCGGATAGTAATATATTCCAACCATACTAGTCCAGTATTCAGTGGATTCATTCTCTTTGTAATATTCATTTTCCACAATTTTATCCTTATGCGCAAATACACTGTGCTGCAAACTATACACAAAATTATCAAAATGTATATTTTCTGCACTCACCGACTGATGCAGAATTCCAAACATAAATAACATTAAAAAATAAAATAACCAAAATTTCTTCATTGTAATTTCTCCGATTTAACTATATTAAACCGTAAAAAATACTAACAAAAATCAGCTGCCGCGGCTAAGATGTCAGATTATTTTTTAACCCTTAATCTATTAACAAATCGTTCAAATCTGCCTATTGCAATTTTAAGATTTTCCAGCGAATAAGCATAAGAAATTCGCAAATACCCTTCACCACAATCTCCAAAAGCTGTCCCAGGAACCAGTGCCACTTTTTCTTCCATTAAAAATTTCGTTGCAAATTCTTCACTTGTCATACCAAATTCTTTGATACAAGGAAAAACATAAAACGCGCCAAAAGGTTCAAAACAATCAATATTCATTCTCTTAAAGGCATGCATTAAATATCTTCTGCGTTGATTATAAGCTTTTCTCATGTTTTCAACATCAGCATCTCCATGTTTTAGGGCTTCCACCGCAGCGTACTGACTTGTTGTCGGGGCACACATAATAGCAAACTGATGAATTTTTGTCATTTGAGCAATAATTTCCTTTGGAGCACAAGCATAGCCCAAACGCCAGCCTGTCATCGCATAAGCTTTTGAAAATCCATTTATCAGAATTGTCCTTGATTGCATACCTTCTATTGAAGCAATTGAAACATGCTTATCTTTATATGTAAGTGCCGAATAAATCTCATCAGACATAACCAGAATATCTTTTTCAATAATAATTTTTGCGATAGCTTCAAGATCATCCCGCTCCATAATTGCTCCGGTAGGATTATTCGGATAAGGCAGAATAAGAACTTTTGTTTTATCAGTAATAGCAGCTTCCAAATTTTCAGGGGTAAGACGAAATTCATTCTCAGCCTTTAAATTTATAATAACCGGTTTTGCCCCGGCCAAAACAGCACAAGGTTCATATGATACATAGGAAGGCTGGGGAATAATAACTTCATCACCCGGATTTATAATAGCCCTCAGTCCAATATCTATTGCCTCAGATCCACCCACAGTTACAAGAATCTCATCAGCAGGATTATAATCTATTTCTACTGTCCGACTAAGGTAATTAGCAATTTCAACCCTCAAATCCTTTAATCCGGCATTTGAAGTATAAAATGTTTTACCACGTTCAAAAGCATAAATCCCTTCATCTCTTATATGCCAGGGTGTATCAAAATCAGGTTCTCCAACTCCAAGAGATATAGCATCATTCATCTCTGATACTATATCAAAAAATTTTCTAATTCCCGAAGGTTTTATATCAACAACTTTTTGAGAGAGAAAATTCCTCATGGAGTAATTACCTCCCTTTCATCTCTGTCTTTCCTGTTTAAAATGGTACCGTGATCTTTGTATTTTTTCAAAATAAAATGAGTTGCAGTACTCAAGACGCTATCAAGAGTTGACAACTTATCTGACACAAATCCCGCAATTTCCTTCAATGATTTTTCTTCCAGAATAACCAGCAAATCATATCCGCCGGATATCAGATAAACAGCTTTTACCTCAGGATAATTATAAATTCTTTCCGCTATGTTATCAAAACCGCGCCCTCTTTGCGGAGTAACTTTAACCTCAATCAATGCCGTAACTTTTTCAATTGAAGTCTTTTCCCAATTTATCAAAGTATGATACCCACAAATAATCCCTTTTTTTTCTAAATCTGACAAATTTTCAAGAACATCAGCTTCAGAAACTCCAAGCAGCACAGCTAACTCTGAAAAATCGATTCTGCTGTTTTTTTCTAATATAGTCAACAACTCTTCCTTCATACCATTCTCCTGTATTCTTCAAAAAAATTATACCAAAAAACAAGAGAAAATTAAAGGAAATTAAGCCCAAGAGTATCTTTTTCCGGTGCTGACCTCAACCAAAGTAAGAAACTTTGATAAAATAATTTTAGATTCCAAATCAGTGCAATGGCAAGGGTAAATACGTTTTACCCCTTGTTCTTGAAGATACCTGCCCAGTGCATTTATCTCATCTCCTGAGCGATTCACAAGATACAACCCTCCAACAAGGGTATTTACACGGGTTTCACCGGTAACGGATTTTGCATGTTCAATAATATTCTCAACCCCGCTATGTGAACACCCCGAAATTACAACCAGCCCTTCTTCTGACTTATAAGCTAAAGCCGTTTCATCCGGCGAATAATCATCCTTTACTTCTCCATGTTTAATAGGTATTTCACCCAGATAAATCAACCTCGGAGTTAATTGTATAGGTTTTTTCGTTAATGTAAGATTAAAAAACTTATCTAACTTATCTTTTGACAAATGAAAATTCGAATCATTCCCCTCGTTATTATCAGATTTTATCATAAGTTCTTCATTAAACACATCAGGATGAGCTATTATATTTTTAGAAGTTAGCTTTAATCCTATATAACAAAACTTTTTATAAAGCGATTGAAGTCTTAAAAACCCTCCGACATGATCAAAATGACTGTGTGAAAGAACAATATCTGTCAATGCTTCTAAATCTAATCCCATTTTATAAGCGTTTTTGATAAAAGCATCACTTGCACCACAATCAAACAACATTTTTAAATCACCGTCTTCAATATAAAAAGACAGTCCGTGTTCAGAAACCAAACAGTTACCCAGCCTTGTATTGTTATCAACTAAAACAGTTAACTCCATGTACAATATTTTAACATATCGTTACAGAAAAGTCAATTGTACAAAAGGATTAAAAGCCCCAGAAAGTCTTTATTTCGTATATATAACAAAAAATATTTGCCCCGGTTTTTCAAAGCAAATTTTAATATTCACAGAATTTAATGTAAACATATGAACTTAACAATACAACATACCAGGAATATACAACCCAGACAAATTTCATTTAATCAAAATAATAATATCATTATTTACACACCACAAAAATCTGTATTAGATGAAGTAAAAATCCGGAATAAAGATATAAAGGAAATAATCCTATCCCCTTATGGAAATCTCAAATCAATAGTTTTCAAGCAGCCTTTGAAAGTTACTGAAGTATTATATGATTTATGTAAATCTCAAGATTATTTTATTTCAACAGAACTGCTAAAATCACTCCAAAGCCCTGAAAACCTTTATGATATGTCTGAAGCATTCAGCCAAATTAAGATCATAAATGACACAAAAGTTACTTCATTACTGGGGTTTGGTATAAACGCGATGGTTTTTGAAACTCAAGACGGAGAAGTGCTTAAATTAACCTGTAAAAATCACTTTCCTGACAATAGAAAACCTGCTGACTTTGACTTGCCAATAAGGGAAAAAGGCTATATAACTTATCAACACCGGCCTTATTACTATTATTTTGAAGAAAAAGTTAATTTTGAAAATCTAACAAAATCTGAAGTAATTAAATTAATAAACCATATGAAAGAACTTGGTTACACTGTTGTCGATTATTTAAACAAGCCTCACGAAATCAATCCATCAAATAACAACATAAAGTTCAAACAATTCGGGCGTGCAAAAGATGGAAAGATATACCTGATAGATCCTGAATGCGCTATTGCTTCAAAAAAAATGCTTGATAAAGAAAATCCGTCAGCGTTTTCCAAATTTATTACAAAGCTGCTAAAACCATTTAAATTATAATAACATTTTTATTAAACTATACCTTGTGCGCACATAGCATCAGCCAGCTTTTTAAATGCTGCAATATTAGCACCTGCCAAATAATTTTTAGGACAGCCATATGTATCAGAAGCATCTTTACAAGCATTAAAAATATTTATCATAATTTGCTCCAATTTAGCTTCAACCTCTTCAAAAGTATAATAATACCTCATACTATTTTGAGACATTTCAATAGCAGAAGTTGCGACACCACCGGCATTAGCAGCTTTTGCAGGAGCAAATAAAACTCCGTTTTCAAGAAAATAACTAACAGCATCCATAGTTGACGGCATGTTTGCACCCTCACCAACAGCTATAACACCATTTTCCACCAATATTTTAGCAGAATTAAGAGTTAATTCGTTTTGCGTTGCACAAGGAAGAGCAATATCAGTTTTTATAGTCCAAACCGCAGAATCTACAGAATTGTTTTCCAGATACTCAGCATCAGAATGAACTTTCAAATACTCTTTAATTCTGCCGCGCCTAACTTCTTTTATCTCTTTAATCAAATTCAAATCAATACCGTTTGCATCATATATACAACCATTTGAATCACTCATCGCTACAACTTTAGCACCAAGAGCAGTTGCTTTTTCGCAAGCATATATCGCAACATTCCCTGAACCGGAAATTGTAACGGTTTTTCCAAATAAACTGTTATTATTAGTGTGAAGCATTTCACGCATAAAATATATCAACCCGTATCCGGTCGCCTCTTTTCGTGCCAAAGAACCGCCGTAAGAAGTTGATTTACCAGTTAAGACTCCGCCTTCGTAAGCATTTTTTATCCGTTTATACTGTCCGAACAAATACCCTACTTCGCGGGCACCAACTCCGATATCGCCTGCAGGAACATCCACATCCTGTCCAATATGTCTGTATAATTCAGTCATGAAACTTTGGCAAAAATGCATAATTTCATTTTCAGATTTTCCTTTAGGATCAAAATCACTTCCGCCTTTTGCTCCTCCTATAGGAAGCCCTGTCAATGCATTTTTAAAAATCTGTTCAAATCCGAGAAATTTCATAATACTTTGATTGACACTCGGATGAAATCTCAAACCGCCTTTATAAGGACCTATCAATGAACTGAATTGGACTCTAAACCCTCTATTTACAATAACGTTACCATGATCATCAATCCAGGGCACCCTGAAGGTTATAAGTCTTTCCGGCTCTACCATTCTTTCTAATACAGCCAATCCCTCATATTCTTTATGAGCCTCCAAAACCGGCTCTAAAGTTTCCAAAACCTCTTTTACTGCCTGTAAAAACTCAGGTTCATTACTATTCTTCTTTTCTGTAAATTCCAAAACTTTCTTTAAATATTCGTTCATATAAATCCTTTATATATCTTCTGGCACAATTCTACAACATTCTATTGAGAAATTCAATAAAAAACTTGTTATGAAATAACAAAATGTATTATAATAAAGTATTAGAATAGGTGGAATTATGATAAAAAAACTTTTTGGAATAATTACAATTTTAATGTTTGCCATACCGGCTTTAGCAATTGAGGAACTGGAAACTTTGGCTATAGAAAACTCTATTCAAGACAGAGTCGACCAAGTAGGGACAAACCTGCTTAACAGAAATAAAATACCCAAACGGATAATTTTTACATACAGCAAAAAAGAAAAGAAAAATATTACATCATTTGAAGATTTAACCAATCGTCAGGTCATAGTTTACGCAGGGCTTTACAAATCTGTAAAAACAGACGATGAACTTGCTGCAATGTTATCAAGAGAAATCTCAACTGTCATAAAATCATACAGCGGCATATGGGGAGGAACACTTGATTCTGTACAGGTTGCACTCAGCTCTAAAAAGTTCGAAACCGTAGCAGATAAAAGAGCTGTTGATTATATGGTTAATGCCGGATATAACCCGCTTGCTCTAATAGTTTTCATAAATAAAACATGCTCGCAAAAACGCTTTGATAAATTTTCCAGACACAATCTCACCTCAAAACGACTTGCCAGAATTTATGAATACATTACATACAAATATCCACAATATCTGGAAAGCAATGAATATCTGGAAAATGAGTATTATCAAAACTTCTTGCTGAATTCTATTGCAAACAGAAAACTTCTTGAGGAGAAGATAAAAACCAAATCTACAGAGGAATTAGACTATGAATAAAAGACTAAGATTATTATTTTTACTAATAATATTCTTTTTATCATTGAATACTACCTTTGCACAACAAATTGCAACAGATCAACCTGCAATAAAATCTAAACCTGCTGCAGAGAATAAACTTGATTATAACTATGCAAGCACTTACAATATTCCAATTTACCTTTCTATCACTGAAAAAATCTCAACTAAAGATGGCTTAACAGAGGGACAATCTGTTAAATTCAGAGTTATAAAAGATGCTGTATATAACGAAAAAACTATCTTAAAACAAGATGATATTATCAATGGGAAAATTGAAACTATTATAACAAGCGGCATGAATGGATTCCCGGCAGAAATAATTGTAGATAATTTTGAAATCCCTGATATAAAACAATCACAACTAATAAGTACATACACTAAAAAAGGGCAAAACAGATGTCTTTGGGTTTACCCGTTAAAATGGTCACTCACACTTATTCCATTTGTCGGCTCTTTAACAAACCTTATCAAGGGAGGACATGCAACAATTAAAACCACTGATATAATAACAATTTATTACTACCCTCAATGGCCTTAGCGTATTGTCATTTCGTACTTTTATTATCAGGCCAAAAGACTACAAAAAGACCTATCACCATAAATATAATAGCTAATACTTGCATAACAGTAATAGAATATCTGAATATATTCTTCCAAAAATCTATTTCTTTTTCAATATTTGCTTTATACTCCGGCATATAAATCTTTTGCTGAGATTTATCTTTCAAAAAAGAATTAAAATGCGCATTCATATCAACATAATAGCGGTACTCATCATCAAGATTATAAAAGGCCTGACTAGAAACATATTCACGGGTTCGAAATACATTAAACGTATTTTCAACCCCATTATTATCATAAAAAATGACCCAATCATATGTATAACAAGGCAAACTCCTAGCATAGCGGCGGAGAGGAGTCTTAGCAGAAACATTCTCTGTAATATTGGATTTTAAAATTTTATCAAGTTCAAAAGTTTTAACGGTCTTAACTCTAAACAAATTCAAACTGGAATATGTACAAATATTATCATATCTCGAGCAGAAAAATGTTACGTTTCTTCGATAATCAGAACAACAAGAAAAAAGCGCAACTATAACAATAAAAATAACAGTAATAGCTATTATCCATTTACGCATAATTAAAATTCTCTCCTCCCAATCGCAAATTTTTGAAATAAATCTAACATTTTAATATACATACTTTTTATTATATCAACACTCCTAAGCGAAATATATCACAAACATACAAGCGCGCAAAACACTGAAGGATTTACATCCTAACCCTTCATGGCCATATTGCATAACTACATATTATTTACAAATCCCCGTTATATAATCCGGTGTATTTAATTTTCATTATTTATACACTTTTAAAAAATCACTGCAAGAAACTTTAGTAATTTTGCATTATCAAGAAACAAACAGAAATAAACGGAGGCTTAAACCCCCGTTATATCTTGATTTTAAATTTGGGCCCGGAGGGATTCGAACCCACGACCAAAGGATTATGAGTCCTCTGCGCTACCGCTGCGCCACAGGCCCGTGGCATTGCACTTCTATAATCTACCATCAAAATACTTAAAAATCAAGCGTATTAAACTGTAATAAATTCTTTATTTTCTTTTTTCAATTGAGCTTGTTTCAAATGCTTTGACGGCAGCACAACACAACCAGACAGCTCCGAGCCGGCAGGAACCTGGGCATTATCAAAAACTACGCAGTTCTCCAGTTTAATATATTCACCAAGTTTACAATGGTTCCCGACAACACTATTACCAAGAAATCTTACCGTATCAGGGATTTTTGTATCCCCTGTTAAATAATTGCCTAAATTAGTTTCGATAACCTTGGCATGCTCAATATCACAAACCCCGTTAAATACATCTTGAATTGATTGCTTATATTGACCAATTGTGCCAATATCATTCCAATATTCCTCAACTATAAATGTATTTATCTGTTTTTCAGCAAGTAACTTTGGAAAAACATTCTTTGCAAAATCATAAAAGGTATTTTCCGGAATATA
>CABUAQ010000008.1 GCA_902489575.1 uncultured bacterium | reverse complement strand
AACAGACTATTTTCAATAAATCAAGAGGCATCGATTAAGAAACCGGTGCCTCACAATTTATCACATTATATTATATTTGATTAAGCTAATAAAGCTTCAACTATCTTCGCATTTGTTTTAGCTCTTTGGATACTTAATAAATATTTTTCAACATTTGCTGCAATTTCTTTTTCCTCAACACTTAAACATTTTACTGAATCCAAGCTGTCAACATACTCTTTAACTGTAACCATTTCATACTCATTTCTCATAACTTTATCCCCTTTATTCTATTTTTATTATTTCCCTTACATATATATAAAGTATTTTAAGATTTAAAAATTGCCTAAAATATATTTAAAAAGTATATAATCGTAATATAACTTAACAATTCCGTAAATGGGTATATATTACAGATGTTTTGGGGTAAAATTATATAAGAAACAGCCAGAAAAAGGAAATATACATGCTAAGAACAGGTATAGTAGGATTACCAAACGTAGGGAAGTCAACATTATTTAATGCGCTAACAAACGCAAGAAATGCTCAAAGCGCGAATTATCCGTTTTGTACAATTGAACCGAATATTGGGGTGGTAGAAGTACCTGATGAAAGGCTGGAGGTTTTATCTAAATTATGTAAAACCAGCACTATTATCCCGACTGCGATTGAATTTGTAGATATTGCAGGTCTTGTTAAAGGCGCCAGTAAGGGTGAGGGGTTAGGTAACCAATTCCTGCAGAATATAAGAGAAGTTGATGCTATTATTCAGGTTGTAAGATGTTTCGACGACGAAAATACTATCCATGTTGAAGGAAAGGTAGACCCAATCAGCGATATTGAAACAATTAATACTGAATTAGCACTGGCTGATATGGCATCTGTTGAAAGACGCCAGACAAGAATCGCAAAGACCGTTAAGTCCGGAGATAAAGATGCTTTATTAGAAGATAAGGTATTAAAAAGACTTACAGAACTATTGTCTGAATGCACTTTTATTGATATCAATAAACATTTTGAAGATGATGAGTTGAAAGTTGTAAAAATGCTCAACTTACTATCTACCAAACCTGTTATATACTGCGCAAACGTATCAGAATTTGACTTGAAAGACGGAAATGACTATACAAAAAAAGTTCAGGAATATGCAAAATCTCACGGTGCCGAAATGGTAATAATTACTGCTAAAATAGAAGAAGAACTCGCTGAACTTGGTAAAGAAGAAGCAGAAGAATATCTGAAAGAACTTGGCATTGAAGATAGCGGAATCAACCGTATGATTAAGTCTGTATATAATCTTTTGAAACTAAGAACCTTTATTACAGCAGGGGAAAAAGAGGTTCATGCCTGGACAGTCACAGCGGGAACTAAGGCTCCACAGGCAGCAGGTGTTATACACACAGACTTTGAAAAAGGGTTTATCAGAGCAGAAATTACTCCTTACAAGGATTTCGCAGAATTAGGCTCATATAACGCATGTAAAGAAAAAGGTGTTACACGCTTAGAAGGTAAAGATTATATCATACAAGACGGGGATCTGGTTCATTTCAGATTCGCTGTATAGAACATTAAATTGTCGGGTAATGACAGGAAATTACTCGGGCGCTGTATTGAATTAATATTGCACACAGAAAAGAACCGGCAGCAGCAAGTACTATTGCCGCCATGTTATTGATTGCAACTAATTTTAACTTGTAATTGGTTATACCTTAACAAATGATCAAACATTAATGAGTAAGGGCTAACTTCTTACCGCAATCACAAGTTTTTGTTTCATAAGCTCCGGCAGCATAACGCCCAGATGGTTTGAAATTAAATGAACCGGTGAATGTAAGTGCAGTACTGTCCGGGACGTGATAAAGTATCAGGGTACTATCTGTCAAATGAATCTTACCATCGCCTGAACCGCTTTTTAAATAATACTTGCCATCATGTTCATTGACATAATAAACATCACTTTCATTTTTTGCATTAATAAATTTTGTCCCATTGCGAAGCCCTGATATACCAACTCCGTTATCACCATCAACAAAAACAGTTCTTTCCTCTCCATTTTCGTCGCGCTGAGTTTCAAAATTCAACTTTATTGAATCAAGAGTTATATCATCTTGCTTATATTCACGTCTGTAATCATAATTGAGCCCTGAAGTATTCAACACAGAAATCGCCATTCTGCCATCAGTACTTTGTCTTAATATAGCAGGTACAGATACTCCTTCAAGTGAAGTTTGAAGCGGAAGTGTATACACAGCACCGTTATTCAACGCATTACACTTAGGATTTTTACGAATAGCCATAGTTTCATCAAAGAATTTCTTATACTTTGCTAAAAATGCCCTATATTTAGTTACATCACTTGAATCAAGCCATTCATCATGCACTCTCTGACGGCATTGTACATAAACATTCTTAGCCTTTGTTTCATAACCTGTTGCTCCTGCATCATCGCCATCAAACAAAGTAGGCATACCTGGAAGAGCCACTAAAAACTTAATCATCGCAAGGAGTCTGGATAAACCAGGTTTCATCACAGCTTCAAAAACATCTTTACCGTATCTTGATTCACTATCTCCAGGAAGCCTGAAATTATATTCATCTTTTGCCTGTTTTAGAACCATTGCAATTGTAATATCAATAGGTTTAGTGGCAAAAGCATCAGGATCAAATCGTTTCCCTGCAAACTTTCCTTGTGTCAAATCTGAAATTGCTTTACAAATAGGTATAAAAGCTTCGTTGTATTTCTCAGGATTCTTCAACTCCGGAAATCTTTCTTTATAACTATTCAACACATTTATGAATGCCGGATGCAAAGCATCAGCCATTGCAACAGCCTTTGGTGATACTGTAGAAAAATCATAGTTAGCGATTTCATAATCAGAAATCGGATCTAAGAATTTATTTTCAACAATTTGGTATGCTCTGCGTCTGTAATCGTAATTATTCGGATCAGTAAGGTCTGAATGAAACATACTCATATCAAGAGTCGCACAGTGAAGCGCCCTTGGCTTATCGTGATTACCGATAAATGTATAAGAATAAATTACAGAATCAAGACCGCCTGACCTTATAAATGCCTGATCACCCTTCACCAACTGTTCAAACAGTACGCGTTGATTGTATTTATTATCACTATATATTGAACCGTCTTCAAAATTTTTCGTAAACATTTTAATAAGAGAAGTAAAGAAGTGCGAATAATTTGCAGTAGATGTCATCCCGGTTTCCCGCTGGAACTTAGATAAAGCATCCGAAACTTTAGGAAATCTTCTTGACTGACCACCGTATGCAACACCATGAAGATCTCCTACATCTGTAATTTCTGCAACAGTATAGGCATTAGGATTTTTAGCAATAACTCCTTGAGTAAATCTTTTCCAAAAATCAATAACATCTTCCCATTCATCTTCAAATTTAGCTTTTTTCTGACGTAAGGATTCCATATCAGCAATATCTTTTGCCGCGTCAATTCTCCAATCCAAACCTGCTTGAGTTTTGTCAATAATCAAATCTGCAAGCTTAAAACTATTTACGTTTGTATCTTTCAATGCTCTAACAATACTTTCAACCATTTCACCATCTATAGAAGAATCAAGTTTTTTCATGCCCCTGCTCAGGCTGTTAAGCAACATATCAGCCTCGTCTTCAGGACAAGAAGGATTTGTAATATGCAAACCTTGTAGTGAAACTTCTTTTAATGCCTTATAGTCGTATGACATTTCACCTGAATTTTTATCTATAGCAACGGTAATATCAGGTGCCAGAGATTTAATTACCGCGTATTTTGCAATAGACGGAAGCATCAACGGTAATACGTACTTTCCATATTCGGTTACCTGATCCCCGTCGAAGAGTTTCTTATCCTTTGGCATAACAGAATCAACATGATCTAAAATGGTTGCAGCAAAATCTGCCATTTCTGTTGTATAAATTTTATCCATTTTGTCGTAAGTCTTTTTGTATTCCAAAGGAAGATGCTTATTGCCACTCTTGTAAAGTTCGTATCTTGAAACACCAATTTCATCTTCTGTCGCAGCTCTTTTTGAAATTAGCGGAGAACCTAAAACAGAAACTATATTATCACCCAATTCAAACGAATCAAGCGGGGTATTCATCAAACCTTCTATAATTTGAGATCTTTTATCTTCATCTGAAAGAATTCTTTTTCCTTTATAATGACCAGACAAAACATTTACAACTTCGCTTTTCGTAACTTCTGCTTTTACAGATTTAGGGAGGATTTTGTTATTTGCAAAACCCGCAATCTTATTAAATACAAGAGCAGGATTAGTTTTATCGATATTTTTAAGATTCTGAGCAACATACAATCTCAAAATATCATCTGTTTTTTGAGTCCAATACTGTCCTGACATAACAGCATAATCCTGAACCTGCCAGTTTCCTCTAATAATTTTTTCCTTTTCACGCTCCCTATCATCAATATGATAATTTTTCAAAGCTTTTACATCTGCAGTTGAAAATACAAAATTCAACTTTGCAATATCCGGATTTGCTTCCCAGGTATCAAAACCGCTTTCAAATTTTCCATCAACAACAAATGTTTCGTATTTTGAAAGCAATCTTGCTGCGGTAGGACTATCCAAGTTAACAATACGACCACCGTTTGTTCTATTGTACTTATTTAAATTTTTTATATTTTTATTATAAATTTCAGGATTTATCTCAAATGCGTACGGGAATATTGAATCATTATGAGTATGTAATTCATAAACATTCGGAGTACTCATTTTTGAATATGTTTCAATAAGCGAAGAAGTGTCTTTTCTTTCCTTTTCTGAAACTAAACGAGTATCAAAAAATTGAACATAAGTCGGCTTTGTCTTATCATAAAGTTTGTTTGTTTTTATTGTAATATAACCGCCTCTGTCCTGGATATATACATACGGAGAATTAACAATTTTATGTGAAATAAAATCCTTATTCTTTGAGAAGACACCTAAAGATAAAGGATTATCCTTAATTCCGGAAGCTCTGAACCAGTTAAAATAAGGAGAATCTTCTCCCCATTTTAACATATGCTTAAAATGGACACCTTCCAAACCCTCATTTACGAATGCACCATCTGAAACAAAATTCAAACCATGCGCAAACATTTTTCTCTGAAGAGAGGCGTAATTATTTATATTACCTAAAGAACCGGCCATTTGCATACAGTTTTTATTCCAATACGCATGGGCTGAAAAATTATCATCCGTAAAAATAGGTAATGAAATAATTCTGCCGTAAGAATCATATTCCCCTTTATCAATAGCATACTCAAGACCCGCAAGAGTACCGCCGAATTTATTTGCAATTGTTTTTATACCTTTTTCACCGCGGGATGCAAGTTTTTCATCTTTTACAACCATATTCTGATCATTATATACATATCCAACTTTCTGAGAATCAATGATAACCAGCTTCATTGAACCGCCGCGTGAAAGATTTGACTTTGTAGGAGGGACAACATTAAATATCTTTCTTTTTTCATAATCATCCGCACGTTCATCAATAACATCGCCTGCATCAAGTCTGGTTTTTACAAACCCGTTATTATCAACGAGTAAATAGTGATACGCAAACGCTGCATTATCATCAATACCGAATTCTCTCGATAAATCTATACGATTTATTCCCCGTTTAATCTGGATTTTATCTGCTCCGGCACGTGAATAGGCTTTCCCGGTTGTAAAATAATTTCCGTAAGAGTCAGTATCCAGCTTATAAATCTCCAGATAACACTTTTCCTTTGTTTCATCAAAAGGATACGCAAATTCAAGTTCCCTGAAACCTTCATCAGATTTCACAAACTTATAACCTTCAAATGACGGGGTACCTCCGCTATTAATTTTCTCGTTTTTCAAATCAAAATTTACTTTCACACAACACTCCTTGGTGTCAATTATAACAACTATAAAGATTTTTTTTTGTTATCTGTATGAAGTTTATTAAGAAAATTTTACAAAGGGTTAAAAGAAATAGGAATTCAATATTTATCGGCTATAATTATACGTGTAGAATGTACAATTATTCTGTACAAATAGCAAGGAGAAAAAGATGCTAATGACCGAAATAAAATGTGATATTAAAGATATCAACTTAGCAGATCAAGGTAAAAAACAAATTGACTGGGCATTTAAAGATATGCCTGTTTTAAAGACTATCAGAGAAAGATTCATTAAGGAACAGCCGTTTAAAGGTTTAAAATTATCGGCATGTGTTCACGTAACAAAAGAAACTGCAGCATTATGTACAGTGATGCAAGCAGGCGGAGCAGATGCGGTATTAGTTGCGTCAAACCCGCTATCTACACAAGACGATGTTGCGGCTGCTCTTGTAAAATACTACAATATGCCAGTATATGCCATCTCGGGCGAAACTGTAGAACAATACAAAGCTCATATTCAAGAAGCGATTAACCACAATCCTGATATTATTATTGATGACGGTTGTGACATGGTTTCTACTATTCATGCTCAAAGACCTGATTTAATAGATAAAATTATAGGTTCAACCGAAGAAACAACAACAGGTATCATAAGACTTCAAGCAATGGAAGCCCAAGGAACACTCGGATTCCCGGCTGTTGGCGTTAATACAAGTTTAACAAAACACCTATATGATAACCGTTATGGAACAGGTCAAAGTTCTTTTGACGGAGTATTGCGTGCGGCAAACATCCTTATTGCAGGAAAAACAGTAGTTGTATCAGGATACGGATGGTGCGGCAAAGGTGTTGCACTAAGAGCAAAAGCACTTGGGGCAAACGTGATTGTTTGTGAAGTAGACCCTCTAAAAGCATTAGAAGCAGCAATGGAAGGTTATAGAGTAATGCCGATTGAAAAAGCAGCTCTTGAAGGAGATGTATTCCTGACAGTAACTGGCGATAAACATGTAATTGATGTTAAACACCTTTTAACAATGAAAGACGGAGCATTTGTAGGCAATGTTGGGCACTTTGACTGGGAAGTTAATGTCGGTGGATTAAAAAAACATACAAAAGAAATCAGACAAATCAGACCGGCATTAGAAGAATATGTTCTTGAAAATGGAAAATCTATCTACGTTATTGCTCAAGGAAGACTTGTAAACCTTGTAGCCGCTGAAGGTCACCCGGCAAGTGTTATGGATATGAGTTTTGCAAATCAAGCCCTCGGCATAGAATTTCTTGTTAAAAACAACGGTAAACTTGAAAATAAATTATATACACTTCCATACGAGGTTGACGTTAAAATCGCAGAATTAAAATTACAATCTATGGAAATCGAAATAGATACACTTACAGCTGAACAAGAAGAATACCTCAACAGCTGGAAAATCGACTAATATCAAAATAATAATAAAGTAACTCCGAATAAAGAAAACCGGCTTTGAGTCATATCTTAGCCGGTTATTTTATTAATCGTTATTTTTAACTTGCTTTCGGTTATGAATAATTGATGAAATCAATGCTCCTATAATGAACACTAAACCTATCAAACCTGTTACAACTTCCGGAACTTCTTTTACCGTAGACACAAGCATTATAATAGCAAGCGCCCCTATTGCCCAATGTGCGCCGTGTTCAAGATATAAAAATTTGGCTAAAGTCTTTTTTTCAACGAGCATTATAGTTAAAGACCTTACAAACATTGCACCAATAGCAAGCCCTATAGTGATAATTAAAACATCATTACTTAAAGCAAACGCCCCTAACACACCATCCAATGAAAAAGATGCATCAATTAATTCTAAATATATAAAACTAATCAGCCCGGTACACTTAACGGCATCAGCTGCACACTTAGACTGACTCATTTCCTCATGTTTTTCAAGAAAATGAGCAACACCATCTATAATTAAGAATGTGATAATCCCTGCAATACCAGAAAGTATAACCGAGACCTTCGCTTCAGCCGGGATAAACACCTGAACAACAACAAGCATTAATAATGAAATAACGATTTCAATACCTCTTATATGATCTAAATGGGATAACGGGGCTTCCACAGGTTTAATCCAGTGAACAGACTTTTCATGATTAAAGAAGTAATTAAGAAACAACATCACAAGGAACAATCCGCCAAAAGTTACAATAGGGGCATGAGTTGCATGCAAATATTGCGCATACTTAGCTGAATCAGTTAAAGCAATTTTCGTTACAGTAAGCATGTCTAATTTTGCAAAAATTGCAACAACTAATACAGGAAATAAAAATCTCATCCCAAAAACCGCAATAGCAATACCCCATGTTAAAAATCTATGACGCCATTTGTGTGACATTTTTTCGAGTTTCATTGCATTCACAACCGCATTATCAAATGATAAACTTGTCTCAAGAACTGCCAAAACTATTACAATAAAAACACATGTAAAACCACTACCTGAGTGAACATGTTCACCCCAGAAGTAGGCAGCAATAATACCAAAAATCGTAACCAGATATGAACCTAAAAAATATTCTAACATAATTCTTCTCTTTCCTTGTTTTGATACTCTATAATAGTATATTAAAATAGATAAACATATATCCTATAAACAGATTAAAAGACCTGTCATAATAACAGATCTTTTAATAAATTGTACTGTATACACTTAGTTCATATCGCTTACACTTGGAACATAATATTGGAAAGTATCAGGGCCATTATCGGGAAAAACTAACTGGAATTAAACCATTTTTCCCTTTGTAAACAGCCTGATATTCTTTATCAATAGGCAAGCGATCTTCCTGAAAATTTACATAACTTACAGGAACAAATACAAAACCGCCATTTTGCTGCGGAAGAACCTTCCCTGTAACCTGAAATCCCTGAAAAAGCATTAAATCGTAATCAAGTCTTGTATTACCATTAATTTGAATGTGCAGAACTTGCGGAGGATTAGAAGTATCAAAATCTTCCAATGCAGTTACTTGAATAGTTTTAGCCTGAACCCCCTGAATTATACCTAGAGAAAGAATCATTGCTGTAAATACCATAAATAATTTTTTCATCTTTAACTTACTCCTTTTCTATTTCATATGAATAATTTTGTTCATTTAGAATATCAACATCAGATAATTGAGATTTCTTCTTTTTAATATTAGGGAACTTCAAATAGAATGTTTGGTATAACCCTATTTGAAGATCTTCACCTTTTTCAACTAAAGATACAGGGGATGCCTCGTATACTGACACAGCAGAAGACTTAAATCTGTTACCTTCTTCATTTTTTACCGCACCTGAAACAGCTGCAACCCCCATAGACAAGCCTTTTACAAAAAAACTACCTACACCGAGAGCTGCTGACTTTGCCAGTCCGCCTTTGTCAATGCGAGAAGTATATGATGCTGAAATGTTCGAATTGATTCTATGAGTTACCCCACCCGAATCGGTATATGATATTGGACGGAAAACAAAACCTGCATCACGTTTCAATCTCCTTGGACTGATAACCTCTGTTAACTTGCCTTTTAAAACTTCACCGGGTTTTATATAAATACCACCGGACAATTCTAAAGGTTCCAGTACTTTAACAGATAAAGTCTGAGGCGGTCTTGCTGTAGAAAACGCTTGTAGCGCTGCCACTTCCACCGTTTGAGCATATACACCGGCAAAAACTCCGGATAACATTATTAATAAAACGAAAAATATTTTTTTTTGCCACATAATTATACCGCTTTCGAATACATAATAGCAAATTTAAATATAAATATCAAACATTATCAAGCTTTTTTAAGATATTTAGCTAAATACATTCCGGTATAAGAATCTTTACATTTTGCAACTTCAGCAGGAGTCC
Source organism: uncultured bacterium (assembly GCA_902489575.1). Lineage (GTDB taxonomy): Bacteria > Cyanobacteriota > Vampirovibrionia > Gastranaerophilales > Gastranaerophilaceae > Zag111. The sequence goes on along the minus strand of CABUAQ010000008.1, from coordinate 26,666 downwards.
CTTGAGCAATTAATCTTCCACCGTCAACTCCGCCTTCCGGACCTAAATCAATAATGTGATCAGCTATTTTAATCAAATCAAGATTATGTTCAATCATCAAAATCGTATTACCTTGATCCGCAAGAGCCTGAAGTATTTTAGCAAGCTTATCCAAATCCGCCCAATGAAGTCCGACAGACGGCTCATCAAGTAAATACAAAGTTTTACCTGTAGAACGCTTATTTAACTCAGAAGCAAGTTTTATGCGCTGAGCTTCACCTCCGGATAGAGTTGTGGCACTTTGACCAAGCTTCATATAATCCAAACCCACATCATACAGAGTTTGCAGTTTATTTTTTATAGCAGGAATGCTGTCAAAAAATTCTAAAGCTTCCTGAACACTCATATCCAAAACATCCGAAATTGTTTTACCTTTATACTTTACCTCTAGAGTTTCACGATTATAGCGTTTACCTTTACACACATCGCATTTTACATAAACATCAGACAAGAAGTTCATTTCTATTTTTACCAAACCGTCACCCTTACAAGCTTCACAACGTCCGCCCTTTACATTAAAACTAAATCTTCCCGGCTTATAACCGCGAACTTTAGCCTCATTAGTTTTAGCATACAGTTCTCTTATAGGAGTGAATACATCCGTATAAGTCGCAGGATTTGAACGAGGGGTTCTGCCAATAGGTGATTGGTCAATGTCAATAATTTTATCAATGTTCTCAAATCCTAAAATTTCGTCCACACCTTGAGGTTTTGGTTTATTTTTTCGCAGTTTATGAACAGCATATTCATATAACAATTCTTGCATCAAAGTGGACTTACCTGAACCTGAAACCCCTGTTAAAACTACAATTTTTCCTAAAGGGATATCGATATCTATGTTTTTTAAATTATTCAAATGAGCATTTTTAATTTGTAAAAAATTACCGTTTCCTTCCCTAATTTTATCAGGAACCGGAATATATTTCTCACCGCTTAAATATTTACCTGTGATGGAGTCTTTTGCTGCTATAATATCATCGACACAACCCTGAGCAATAATTTTACCGCCTGCTACACCTGCTCTTGGTCCTATATCAACAATATAATCAGCACTTCTAATGGTATCTTCATCATGTTCAACAACAATGAGAGTATTCCCCAGATTTCTTAATTTAAACAAAGTTTTTATAAGCATATCATTATCACGTTGATGCAACCCTATCGACGGTTCATCCAAAACATACAAAACGCCGCTAAGACCGCTTCCAATCTGGGAAGCCAATCGAATACGCTGAGATTCTCCGCCTGAAAGTGTTCCTGCCATACGGGCAAGATCCAGATAATGAAGCCCTACATCAGATAAAAATTTCAATCTCGCCCTTATCTCATCCAAAATTTGCTTAGCAATTTTCATCTGATATTCATCAAGCTCAAGATACAAATCAGTAATAAATTGTAACTCATCATCGACAGACATTGTTGTGAATTCATAAATATTTTTACCTTTAATCCTGACCGCCAGCGGAAACGGTTTTAATCTCGCACCACCGCATTTTGGACAAGGTTTTGCAACCATAAATTTTTCAATTTCCTCACGCCAATAATCACCTGCGGCATCATTATAACGCTTTTCAAGAAACGGAATAACACCTACAAACGGCATAATACTCGTTTGATACCTGTTTGTTCCGAACTGCTTAACCCTTATTTTAACAGCCTCATCGGAACCATAGAGTATAATTTTCTGCTGTTTTTCTGTTAGGCTTTCAAACGGCGCATCCATATCTATATCGAAAGCTGTACACACAGACAGCAACAAATCATGATAATAACTTGTAGCACTTCTTGTTGCCCATGCATATATTGCACCCTCATTCAATGATTTTGTCTTATCCGGTACAACTAAATCCGGATCAACTATAAAATCTGCGCCTAAACCTGAACATCTTTCACAAGCACCGTATGGAGCATTGAATGAAAATATCCTCGGAGTTAATTCTTCAAAACTTAAATTACAATCAGGACATGCCAGCTTTTCACTAAAAACTATTTCACGGTCTCCAATAACATCGACAATCACAATTCCATCAGCTTTTTTTAACGCAATCTGTACACTATCTGCAAGTCTTGAAAACATACCTTCTTTTAACACAATTCTATCAACAACAATACTGATATCATGTTTTTTAGTTTTTATCAGTTCAATTTCATCCTCATCTAAGCTATAAACTTCACCATCAACTTTAACTCTGACAAAACCTTCCTGCCTCAACTCTTCAAACAACGAAGAATATTCACCCTTTTTACCCCTGACAACAGGTGCCAAAATTTGAATTTTAGTACCAAACCCTAAAGAAATAATTTTAGTAACAATTTCATCAAGGGTCTGCGGTTTAATTTTCTTACCGCACTCAGGGCAATACGGAGTTCCGACACGTGCATATAAAAGCCTTAAATAATCATAAATTTCAGTTATTGTACCGACAGTAGACCTTGGATTATTACTCTTAGATTTTTGGTCTATAGAAATCGCTGGTGATAACCCGTCAATATATTCAACATTAGGTTTATCGAGCTGGCCTAAAAACTGTCTTGCATAGGTCGACAAACTTTCAACATAACGCCTTTGTCCCTCTGCAAAAATCGTATCAAAAGCTAATGAACTCTTCCCTGAACCTGAGACTCCGGTAAAAACAATAAGTTCATTTTTGGGGATTTCTAATGATACATTCTTTAAATTATGCTCTTTAGCACCAACTATTTTAATCTTATCTGCCATACCATTATTATGATACGAGTATAAATAATTTTCAAACAAATTCCCTTATAACTTTACAATAAACGAAAAAAGTGTTATAATAATTATGTCCTAGCCATTGTAGCCATTAAATATGTTCCTTGTAAGAAAGGAAACGTATAAATTATGGGTAAAAGTTCAAAATATCCTAACTACTCCAGCGGCAACATTGTTGTAAATGGTAATACCGTTGCTACTACTCAAAAAGATAAAAACGGAGTAAACAGTATATATAACATGTCTGATACTGAAAAAAGTATCTATAACGGCATTCAAAATAACCTGTCTGCCTCTCTTAATAACCTGTTTAAAATCTCTGATGAAAAACAGAAACAATGGGAGAATGAACTTGAAGCATACAAAAAGACTGGAATTGAACAGATAAATGACATCTACACCCCGCTGGAAACAAATCTAAAAAATGATATCGCATCTCGTTTCGGGAATTTGGATAATTCTGTATTTATGGATAATTTAAACGACATAACTGACAAAAAAGCTGATGCAATCGCCAGTCTTAGTGATTCATTGCTAATGAAACAACAAGAGTTATACTCAACTGAAATGACAAACAGGATAAATTATATAACTCTCTTAAGTAATCTAAATTACACATCCGCAGCAATATCAAATGCCGAATCAGGTAACAATTATAACGCCCGCAAATATCAGGCTGATTTAGCTCGCAGTAACGCAATGTGGAACTCAATAGGCGAGGCCGTGAATACTGTGGGGACAGCACTGACTTTTGTAAACCCTGCAGTAGGTCAAACTGTTCAAGCCGGCTCAAAAATTTTTACAAACGGCGGTCAAATTTTTGGGTAAATCTGTATAAAATTTGAGCAGATCTGAGAGGTTAAGGTAACTTAGCCTCTCTTTTATGTAAAGAAATGTAACATTATCTTATTCTGATGTAAATTATCTACAAAGTATATACTTTATATATACAATATAGTATAAATAAGAGGATAAAAAAATGGGCATCTATGGAGCAGGTAAAGCGTTTAATTTACGATACGCTCACAGACAAGCTATACCGCAGTATAACAACAAGAGACCTGTGCAACAACAAATATTTGTTGGCGGTCATCAACATTGTGCTCCCAACCAGACAAAAGTTGAAATAAGCTATGGTCCTAAAGGATTTTGGGGCTTTATGGCAGGATTCATGAATGGCGGAGGTTTAGGTGCGGTATTTAATTTTATAGGCTCACTATTTGGTCTTGGAAAATCAAATATGCAGCCAAGCCCATATGCTGCCCTAAACCAAGCACAAACTCTTCAACAGCCGGGGCAAAACCCTGGCGGAATGGATGAACTTTCAAAACTAAGACAAATGTTCCCTAAACATACCTTCATACCTGAGGGTGACGGGAAATACAGAGCTAGAGACGAAGCAGGCAAAATACACGGACCTGCTACATATGATGAGATGTATAGCTTACTACAACAAGCGTCTACCGAAAAAGCTCCGCAAACAAATGAAAATAAACAAGAACAAATTCAGGCCCCGCAGCAGCAGCAACAACAGCAACAACCACAAGTGAGACAAAAAGACGAAAACCCCGTACAACAACAGGATAAAAACAAAAAACAACCGGTCACTTCTGCACAACCACAAGACAACAATAAACAGATAGACAAGACAAAACCAATTAGGCTTAATATGACAATAGCCAGATCAAATGCCAGTGGAGCAACAACTGTAACAGTTGTAACACCGGATGGCAAAACATATAAAGAATCATTAGGAACAAACGCTGACATGAGGGCGTCTATAAACACTCTTGGCAATAGAATAATTAGCAGATTAAAAAGTGCAGGCTGGACAAATGTTACACTCGAAAATAAAAACTTCAACTGGTCATCTGATGGCACTAAAGCCGAAGGTAAAGTTGATAAACCGCAAACAAAAGAATATACAGCTCAAGAAAAAGCTAAGCCAATAAAGTTAACAATCTTATTTGCTGTGCGCTCCGGAGGAGGAGTTGGAAACAGTGGTTCTGCGACAGTAACAACCCCTGATGGCAAAGTACATCAAGTAACAACAGGTGTGTCACGGACTGCAACAAGGGCTCGAAGAGACTTAGCAAACAAAATGCAGGAACGATTAAAAAGTGCAGGCTGGACAAATGTTACACTCGAAAATAAAAACTTCAACGATTGGCAGTCATAAAAAGCGGGATTTAAATCCCGCTTTTTATTTGAACAAATATTTTTAAACCATATCTACGAAAAATTAAAGTTAAAAAATTCCTTTCCGAAAAATAATCAAAAGAAAGGATAAAATTATGGCACAAATTATTGAAGGTAAAAGAAGAATTATAAAATTATCAGTAGATGATGTTCTAAATATTATAAGGGAATATCAAACTCTGACTTATAAAAGCTGCTGCTACGAACACACCCGGGAAATACTTTCAAAAAGCAGTATTTACATACCCGAAGACAAATAAAATATTCAACTATTTCAATATATTCTAACTAAGCAGATTGCCACGTCAGACAAGTCCTCCTCGCAATGACAAGTATCAACTCAAGCAAACAATATTAATATTAACTTTACATTGTCACGGTTACAAAACACCTTCACGATGATAAATATCAACTAATTTGCACCGGAGGCATGTTCATAGTATCATCTAACAAAAAGGATTTATACTATGCAATTTATAGATAAGGCTAAAATAAAAATATCATCAGGTAAAGGCGGAAACGGTGTTGTAGCCTGGCGTCGTGAAAAATTCGTAGACAGAGGAGGTCCCGCAGGCGGTGACGGAGGTAAAGGCGGAAGTGTCTACCTGATTGCTGATGAAGGCCTGTCCACACTTTTAGATTTCACATACCGCTCAATATTCAAAGCTGATAATGGTGAAAACGGATTCAAAAAGAGTATGCACGGGAAAAGTGCAAAAGATTTATACATAAAAGTTCCTACAGGAACAATAGTAAAAGACTTAAAATCCGGAAATATTATTGCGGATTTAACAAAGCACGAACAGACAGTAATGGTTGCAAAAGGCGGACGGGGCGGACGAGGAAACACTCACTTTTGTACCCCGCAAAACAGAGCTCCGCAATACTGTGAGCCCGGCGAACCGGGAATTGAACGTGAACTCCAGCTAGAACTAAAGCTTTTAGCTGATGTTGGGTTACTTGGGATGCCAAATGCAGGAAAATCTACTTTTATAAGCAGGGTATCTGCAGCCAAACCAAAAATTGCAGATTACCCGTTTACAACAATTGTCCCTAATCTCGGAGTTGTAAAAAAACACTCCGCAGACGGCTATGTTATAGCAGATATTCCGGGACTCATTGAAGGAGCTTCTGAAGGCATAGGTCTCGGACACGATTTTTTACGCCACGTTGAAAGATGCAGATTTTTACTACACATAGTTGACGGAACAGAAGAAGACCCGATAAAAAATTACGAGATTATAAATAATGAGCTTGCGAAATACTCGGAAAAACTTGCAAATCTTTACCAGATAGTTGCAATAAATAAAATTGATTCTATTACTGAAGAACGACTAAACGATCTAAAACAAGAATTTGAAAAGCTGGGGATTGAAGTATTTTGTATCTCGGCTGTAACCGGTCAAAATCTCGAAGAATTGAAAAACGAACTTGAATACAAAGTTGACACAATAGAAAAACCAGAAACTGAAGTTAATATTGAAGAAGATTTAGATGCTGTTAACAACGATGACGGGTACTGGGAAGTAACAAAACTAAACAAAGATACCTATCTCGTAACCGGCGGAAGAATTATCAGAATCTCACAAGTAACTGACTCGAGAAGTAGTGAACAAGTTATACGTTTCCAAAACATTATGACAGGCATGGGCATAATGGACGAACTAAAAAAACAAGGGGTACAAAACGGGGACACTATAATTGTCGGCAAGCTTGAACTTGAATATTGGGATGATGAAGTCTATAGGTAAGGGTTTACAACATTTTAAATCAATGCTAATATTAAATTGTATAGTTAAGGAAAAGAGGGTTTAAACTATGGCAAGATTAATAAGACCGACCTGGGCAATTAGATGTGTTCAATCAGGATGCAAATGCTTGTTTGAAGTTGCAAAATTAGAAGAAGGAAAACAGCAGGAAGTAGTTTGTCCAAATTGTGGTGAACACTATGTTTATCCGATTTATGACAACGACGATGAACAAAAATAGAAAATGTTTTTTAATAATACAGACAAAAGATACAACCAATTCAGTGCATATTTGAAAAACAAATTCGGGGCTAAAGTATACAAAATTACTCTTGATGCCGGTTTTTCATGTCCAAACAGGGATGGAACAATATCAACCGGCGGTTGTATATTTTGTGATGACGGAGGCAGCTTTTCACAGGCACATTCAAACCTTTTGCCGGTAGAAGAGCAAGTTAAAGTCGGAGCTAAAACATTACATGACAGATTTAAAGCAGAAAAGTTCATGTCATATTTTCAAGCATATACAAACACCTACAAGCCGGTTAGTGAGTTAGAAAAAATCTACAAATCAGCACTGACACATCCTGATATTATAGGGCTGTCTATAGGTACACGTCCTGATTGTGTTGATGAAGAAAAACTTCAATTAATCTCTGATATTTCAAGAGATTACTACACATGGGTCGAATACGGACTACAGTCAATCCATGATAAAACACTTTTAAAAATTAACAGAGGTCATAATTTTGATTGTTTTTTAAATGCCTATGAAAGAACTAAAGAAAAAGGAATAAATGTTTGTGTACATGTAATTTTCGGTTTATGGGAAAGCAGAGAAGAAATACTCCAAACAGCAAAAAAACTTGCAGATTTGAAAATTGATGGAGTCAAAATACATATGTTGTGCGCATTAAAAGATACAAAACTTTCAAGACTTTACAAAAACGGTGAGATTGATTTTATGAGTGAAGAAGACTATGTGAACCTTGTTTGCGATTTTCTTGAAATTCTTCCTGCGGAAACAACAATCCACAGACTGGCAGGCAACGGATTAAAGAAAAATTTGATAGCACCGCGCTGGCTTGGAGCAAAACTTGACTGTCTAAATAAAATAGACAGAGAATTTATAAAAAGAAACTCTTTTCAAGGTTCAAAACTATTTACAAACAACAATTAATATGTGATAATACATGTGTTTATATGTAACATTTTGTTAATGGTTTTAAAGTGTTCTAGCAAAAATATTTTTTACTCGCATTATAAGAATGAACGAATCATATTGCAGGTAGTGGGGTATTCAAATGTTAACAATTCAACCAAAAATTTCAAATTATCATCAGTCACAAAAAAACCTGTATTTTAGAGGCGATGATAATGATAACGGAAGAATTTTTGAAGAAAAAGTAGATTTTTACGAAAATCAAATTAAAGAATATGATGAGGCAATATCGGATAAACACACCCCGAAACAACTAAAAAAAATCATGAAGGGTTTTCGTATAATTTCAGAAGCATTACTGGAAGGTTGGGCAGTAGCCTGGGGTGCGTCAAAGGGCTCTAAACTTATAAAATCATCCATTGTAACAACAGCAGACTCTAAAACAATCCAGAAAGCTGAAGGAATACTAAAACCTATTATTCTTGGTGTAAAAAAATCTGCAAAAAATATTGCTGCAGGAATTGCCAACACGTTTACTAAAATCAAAGATTCTAAATTTATGAATTCAGTATCGAAATTCTTTAAAAATACAGCTGAAAAAATGAACAAAAACAGTTTTGGCAGAGGTATTGTAAAAAGTTTTGAAACCATAGGGTCAGGATTAAAAATTCTTGGGCAAAAAATTTCAAACGGCTGGAATAAATTGATGAAAGCCTGCGATAGTAAAAATGCTGGAGCAACTTATGATAAAGTAACCCAAAATGCTTCAAAAGTCCTCGGTGTAGGTGCAGGTGCGGCTGGCGGCTATAACGCAGCCACAAAAGCAGAAGACCGTGAAACAAAAAAAACTGAACAAAATAACCAACAAATAATTGATAAAGATTATAATGATGGTTTGGACGCTGCACTGGACGAACTGGAGGATTTGGAATAATGACAGGAATAAGTGCAATATCATCTTCTACTCCAAATACAAATACCAACCCTAAGCACTCATCAACATATCAAAAAGATAAATCAGAACAAGTTGCGGCCGGTGTTGGTGGTGCTGCGGGTATAACAACTTCTGCTTCAAAGTTTGCAAGCAAACAAGGATTGAAAGCACAGGCAGCAGAAAAAGTTCTGCAACAAGGGATGGAAACCGTAACCAACGCAAATAAAACTATACAAAAAAACAAAAAAGTTGTAACAGGTTTATGGGGAACATTTAAAAAGAATATTGGAAAATATTCAAACGATATATCAAAACGGATCAGTAAATTTAAAGATTCTAAAATAATTGGTCCTATTATCAGAAGTAATGTAACCAAAAGTCTGTCAAAAGCCCTCGGCGGTATATTAGCATTTTTCGTATTTACCACAGGGATTGTAAAAGCCTTCAGAACCGGTGCCATTGCATTAGATGATATGAAAAAACAATTCCAAGAAATATACGGTTAGAGTTTATATTTGAGAATAATAAAAAATCGTGCTAAACTAAGTTTATGCATGATTTTTTATTGAAAGAAATTAAAAACACAAATATAGAAAATGAACTTGAGCAGATTGGATTTGATAAAAGTTACAGAAATAAGGCCTCAGATAAATTCATTTATAAGAATTTCAAAATATTTAATTTAACACCGGCACAGGCAAATATCTTAAAACAAACAGCCCTAACTGTCGGTGCGGATTGTGGGACACACAGCCAGGTTATTACCGGTAAAATTGAATACTCAAACTGCATTCTAGGCGGTAGTATTTCTCAAATACATAAAATTGCAAAAAAACTTCAAGAACAGCCATTCAGGCTAAAGTTATTAGGACAAATTCTTGAAAATAATACCAGCAATAGCAGTTCAACAACAAAAAAAACAAAAATTATGGGTATTCTTAACGTAACAACAAACTCATTTTCAGATGGCGGAGAGTTTTATAAATTTGAAGATTCAATAGAACATCTTCATCAACTAATTGATGACGGTGCAGATATTATTGATATAGGAGCGGAATCAACAAAACCTTATTCTAGTGCAATAAACGCTAAAGAACAACTTGAAAAACTCACTCCGATATTAAAATATGTACAAGAAAATAATATTGCTACTCCGATAAGTATTGATACAAGGAGTGCGGAAGTTGCGAAACAATGTATCAACCTTGGAGCTAAAATAATTAACGATGTTTCAGGTTTTGGCTATGACCCTGAAATGGTAAATGTTATAGCTCAAAATCCACAGGTACAAATTATACTCCAGCACAGTCAGGGAACCCCTGAAACAATGCAGAACAACCCGCATTATAAAAATCTAATGGATGAAATATTTATTAATCTAAAGAATAAAGTTGAGTTTGCCATTTCAAACGGAATAGTAAAAGATAACATAATAATTGATCCGGGAATAGGATTTGGCAAAACCAAAGAACATAATTTTGAAATTTTGAAACGCTGGCAAGAGTTAAAAAGTATTGGTTGCCCTGTTTTAATAGGGCTATCAAGAAAAAGTCTTCTTAATATGCAAGAAGCACAAAATTCAGAAAAAGACATGTATTCACTCGCTTTATCTACACCGCTTTTTACTGAGAATCTGGATATTATAAGGGTTCATAATGTAAAAATTCATAAATGCTTACAATCCATCCTTTCATAAACCCGATAGTCTAATTTATTAATCTATTCATAATTTTAATAATACTTATATGAATAATCTTACAGTCGGGAAAATCATATTACTTATTTTACTTTTATTACTTCTGGGAGCAGTAATAGTAAACTACTTTAATCATACTTATATCAAAGCAGAATTCAAAAAAATGGACCCAATGCCTGCAAAAATGGGAGTTTATTATAAAGGTTACAAACTCGGAACAACCCGAAAACTAAAAATTTCAAAAGATTTTAAGACCACATATCTATACATAACACTTAATCAACGAGGTTTACAATTACCTAAAAATATCACTTTAAAAATCAAAAACTACAAAAATGGTGATGAAAATATAAAATACGCGGATATAATATATCCCCGTTCGCCCATGTTAAAATATATAAAGACCGGAGACGTAATAAAAGGTGAAGGTAATTTTACATTAAGCGGATTATCAGATATTAACCAGGCACATTTAGATGAATTATCCGAAAAAGGAGGAAACCTGCTCAGTTCTGCAACAAAAACTACAGATGCATTAACTGAACTTTTTGATCTGGTGACAGATATTTTAACAGAAAACAGACAAAATATTTTTGATTCAACAACAGCATTAAAATACAGTATGACAAATCTAGAAAGAACCACATCAAACCTTAGAGATTTATCCGGTAAAATCAATGATGAAATAACAAGAGAAAATATAAAAAATAGTGCGGCAAATATAGAACAAACAACATTAAATTTTGCCAATTCATCAAAAGATTTTATATCAATTTCTGGAAATTTTAACAAAACAAGTTCCGATTTTTCAGTTCTGGTACCAAAACTAAGCACTCTTATTGACGCTGTACAGCTTGTAATCTGTAATATTAATGAGATAGTTGTTGGGTTCAAAAGAACTCTTCAAGAACGCTTTGGCGGTGCCAAAATAATATTTGGCAGACCTATAAAAAGCAAGAGTAAGTAAAAACTAGAGACTACTCATTACATCGATCATACATTCATTTGCAACATCAGTTACAAAATCCATATCCTCAGATTGAATAATAAGCGGCGGATTAAAATATATCACATCACCCAAAGGACGAAGCAGCACTCCCTTCTTAAGAGCCTTCTTATAAATTTGATACCCGACCCTTAAAGAAGAAGGGTATGACTCTTTAGTTATTTTGTACTTTACTATTTCAATGGCATTAACCAGTCCAATACTTCTAACTTCTCCAACATACGGGAGGTTCAAAAATTTTTCTTTAATAATTTTATTGAAATATTTTGCATTTTCAACAGCTTTTGGAATTATTCGTTCATCTTTTAAAATATTTAAAACTTCAATTGCCGCAGAACAAGCAAGAGGATTCCCCGCATAAGTATGTGAATGCATAAATGCTTTACCCTTGCCATAATCATCATAAAAGGCATCATATATTTTTTGCGTAGTAACGCAGATTGACATAGGCATATAGCCGCCTGTCAACCCTTTTGAAAGACACATTATATCGGGGGAAACACCGGCATGATCAAAAGCAAACATTTTACCTGTCCGCCCATAACCGGTAGCAATCTCATCAGCTATCAAATGAACATTATACTTATCACAAAGAGCTCTGAGTTTTTTTAAATACAACGGCGGATACATTTTCATTCCGGCAGACCCCTGCAATAATGGCTCAACAAGCATAGCACAAGTTTCATCTCCGTATTCTTCAAAAGTTTTTTCTGCTTGACTAAAACATTCACAACTACAATTATCACGGGACATACCATATGGACATCTAAAACAATCCGGTCCCTGAACTCTGACTACATCCATCAATATAGGTTTGTAAATTTCAGAATATAAATCACAAGCACCAACAGATAAAGCACCTATAGTTTCACCATGATACGCGTCTGATAATGCCATAAAACGTTTTTTTGAAATATTACCTGTCTGCTGATGATATTGAAAACTCATTTTCATTGCCATCTCAATTGAAGCTGAACCGTTATCTGCAAAATTGAACTTACACAACCCTTTGGGTAAAACTTCCATTAATTTTTGACAGAGAATAATCGCAGTTTTATGCGTAAAATTTGCAAAAATAACGTGTTCTAATGTATCCAGTTGTTTTTTCATAGCTGCATTAATTCTTGGATTACAATGACCTAAAAGGTTACACCACCAGGAACTGACAATATCTTTATAACAATTACCATCAATATCATAAAGATTAATACCCTGAGCATGGTCAATAACAATCGGTGGCAAAGTTTCATAATCTTTCATCTGTGAACACGGATGCCATATATATTTTAAATCTTCTTCCTGCCAATTCATTATTTGTTCTCCCATATGCTGAGTAAATCATTCATTGATATATCAAGTTCATCATCGCCGGTCGCTACCTGAGCAATAACTTTTACATCGCAAAGCCGCTCAACCTGCAATTTATTATCGGTGTGCATAAAATTATTTTTATCATAATTATTAAAAATTATCCCTTTAATATTCAGCCGGTGAGCTTTTGCATATTCAACAGTAAGCACAACAGAATTAATAGTTCCAAGCCCGCCGTCAGCAACAATTATAATATCAAGTCCCAAAGTTTTTATAACATCCGGAAGTAAAAGTTTTTCCTCTTTTAGATTGAATGGACAAGTAATCCCCCCGGCACCTTCAACAACCATATAGTCATAACTTTTACGTAGTAAATCGAAATCTGATTTTATAGTTTTTTTATCTATGCTGACCCCCGTTCTGTCAGCAGCAAGATGCGGTGAAACAGCTTCCTCAAAACAATAAGATAAACATTCTCCGGGTTTACAAACAAGCCCTGCGGTCTTAACAACATGATCACAATCACCAGGTAACAAATCACCATTATCAAGTCTCACCGCCCCACTTAATACGGGTTTATAATAACCGCAATTCAAACCCATTGAACGCATTTTTTTTACTAACAGTGCAGAAACAAAAGTTTTTCCGATATCAGTACCGGTAGCAGTAACAAATATAGATTTACAAGCCATACTCTACAGCCTCCTTGAAAAATAAGCGATAACATGACTATTACCGCTTATATTATATATCAAATATTTATCAATTTTAAACTATAAAGTAGCCCCGCCATCTAACAAATAATCATAATGTCTAATATCATCATAATTATTATTAATCGGTTCAATCGGATCTAATTTTTCAGGTTGTTTTGGCAGCGGTTGAGGTTTTGTTGATCTTCTACTCAATAAAGCATCAAAATCAGGTTCCAAAGTTAACTCAAAATGGAATCTACCCATTTTACGATTTGTTTCATAAGCATTATTTATAAGAGGATAGCCCCAATATAAACGAGCGCTCAAGTCACCTGGTAATTGAACCCTTAACCCCATACCAAGTGAAGCAAGGAAGTAACTTCCGCCATAGTAATCCTGCCCGACCCAAGGGAATATACCTGCAGTATCAGCAAATACCGCACCTTTAACATATTGACCGATAAAATTGCGAACCTCGCCGTCTTTACCTGTTCTTGTTCGAGGTAATAAAGGGAACATTACTTCGCCGCTAAAGAAGTAGCCGCTCTTCCCCATCAAAATACCTTCAGAATAACCTCTTACGGTAGCCAAACCACCGGTCTGGAATTGATCAAGGTAAGGGATATATTTACTGTTTGGAATAATTTGATAACTGCCGCGTAACTGACCGATTACACCGTGTGAAAAATCGTGCAATCTTAAAAATCCGCCCGAATACTTAAAGTAACTTGAATCACTATCAAAAATAGGTAAAGCCATTGCACCCATTTGATTCAAATACCAGATACCATATTTAGTATCTTTTCTGATATTAAAGCCAACGTCAATACTTGTAACCTGATCTACATTAGCAAACGGGGACTCACCCATCATTTGTTCAAAAACACCATCATACTTAGACCATGTTCTGGAACGTTTGTAATTCAATGAAGCATATGAGCGAAGTTCAAAACCTCTTTTTCTGACAATCGGTTGATCATAGTACAAACTATATATATACGAATTACTTTTTAAACCCAAACTTGTTAAATAAGCAGGTCCATATTTAACTTTTGCAAAAGTAGAAGAATAAGAAAAGCCTACCCTACCATCTTTTTTGTTAACAGGATAACTATAATCAAAGAACGGACTTATAGAACCGCCTGAGAAATAAGATCCTAAAGACATTTGATCACGTCTGTGAAATAAACTATCAGCCACAATAGCAGGACCGCCTCTTAAAGATCCTGTACTTCTACGCCCTGCGTTATCCATCATCCCGATAATGTGGAACGGAAAAGTTTCCTGAGCTGTAAGTTCGATATCAGTTGTCCCCGGAGTTGTACCGGCTTTTAAATTAGCAGATAAATTAACACCTTCATGATATCTGTTGAAATCCAAAACATCCTGTTCCAGACTAACAATATCAAACAATTGTCCGGATTCTTGTGGCATACGTTTCAAAATGTATTTATCCGTTGTATATTTATTATTTTCTACTGTAATATTGCCAATCTTACTTTCAATAAGTTCAATTCGGATATTACCATTAGTAACAGTTTGCTCAGGCAAATACGCTCTGGCTGTAACGTATCCCTTTTCAGCATAAACATTGTTAATAGCATTGATTGCATCTTGAATATCTGACATAAAGACATTACGTCCGACATATTTACCAATAATTTCGTTAATTTCATCACGAGACAAGATTTCAGACGGTGAAACCTCTATAGAATTAACATAAACACCTTTGGTTCCCATCTCATCAACCGTAGCCTTCATAGCATCAGGTACAGATGCCTGAGGTGCATAATTCGTAACAGGTGACCCACCGGTGCCATAGCGTTTTTGCTCATACTGATAATAATCTTCATCACTCTTGCGACGATTCTTATCATAGCGCATCATATCGCTATCATGAATTTGCGCTCCGCCAAGCTCATTCATAACCGGAACCATACCGTGCGTATAGCCAAATCCTGCAAAATTACCACCGGCAGAACCAACGCCGCCAACAGCACCTTCTCCAGCAGCTATAGCCTGCGTTGCACATCCCGAAAAAGAACAAACACACAGCATAGATACTGTTAACATAGCACCCAGCAATCGATTTTTTCTAACCTTCTTCATTATAGTATTCACCTTCTGTTTCTAATTTTGTATATCTAGCTATATATAGTTTATTATATCTCACAAGTATATTTTGTAATACTCGAAGCAAAATAGGAACCTTTTGTTAAGCTATATTAAGACATAGTTACAAAAATTTAATTATAACTACATCCAGTTTACCGTAATATTATACAAAATTACCAAAATCATGTAAAGAGGTTACAAAAAAAATAAACCAAACGTATTAGCATATGTAAATTTTTTATTTTGTGATAATATAAACTTGTTAATAAGGAGAAGCATTATGAATAAAAATTTAGGTTTATTGGCAGCGACAATAGCTGTTATTGGATGTTTATCATTGGGTTCTGCAACATTTGCTCAGGAATTCAAGGTTGCTGTAGTGGATGTTCCGCAGGTCGTTAATGCATCAGCTCAAGTTCAAGCTTTGAAAAAAGAACAGCAAAATAAAGCAAATGAAATTGTTAAATTTATAGAAAAAGCAAGAAAAGATGTTGCAACGATAACTGATGCCTCTAAGAAAAAGGAAGCTGAAGACAGATATACAAAAGAACTTCAAGCGAAAAAAGATAAAATGGACAAAGATTACGCAGATAAATTAAAAGCAATTGACACATCTATATCAAAACAAATTGAAGCTCAAGCTAAGCTCGACGGGTACAATGTTGTCATCAGTAAAGGCGTAGTTCTTTATGGCGGTGAAGATATCACTGAAAAAATTATGAAAGTTGTAAAATAAGACTAATAAAATCTCATATAAAAGACCTCTTAAATTTTATAAGAGGTCTTTTATTACTATCTAAATATCTCTATATGAACCTTTAAACTTGTTTTGATAAGTTGTATGAAGTATCTCGTGAGCTTTATGTGAATTCGGATGTTCCAAATATTCCCGATAAAGCTTTTGAATAGACTGATTCATATGAGATTTTCGCACAGGCAGATCGTGATCTTCTTTATATAGTCCATCAGCTCTTTCCTGCTTAATTTTAGCATCATCACAACTTCTCGGTTGACCGCCGCCATTAATACAACCTCCTGGACAAGCCATAACTTCCAGTAATTGGAAATTTGCTTTGCCGGATTTAATTTCCTGAATAGCAATCTCTGCTTCGCGAAGGGTAGAAACAACCCTGACTACAAGCTTAGTACCTTTTAAATCCAGTTCAATACTTCTTGAACGATTGGTTGTACCACGCATTTGTTTGATATCAACATCATTTAAAGGTTCACCGACAACAAACTCATAAGCTGTACGCGCAGCAGCTTCTGCAACCCCGCCTGAAGCCCCGAAAATTGTACCGGCACCTGAATATTCCCCGAATGGAGAATCATTATTTTCAGGTTCGATAGCATTAAAATCAATACCTGCAGCTTTAATCATTTTGCCTAACTCTTGAGTTGTAATAACATAATCAGTATCAGCCCGACCGTTTCTGTACATTTCAGGGCGTTTACACTCATATTTCTTTGCAGTGCAAGGCATAACAGCGACAACAACTAAATTCTCACGCGCAACATTAAAATATTTAGGCACAAGATCAACCAAAACAGGTGAGAGCATACTCATAGGAGATTTACAGCTGGAAAGATGACAAAGCATATCCGGATGCTGGTCTTCAAGGTATTTTACCCAAGCAGGACAACATGATGTAAACAGTGGTAAATTTTTACCGGTTTTTAATCTATCTAAAAATTCCGTTGCCTCTTCCATTATAGTAAGGTCTGCAGAAAAATTAGTATCAAAAATTAAATTAAAGCCAATTTTTCTTAATGCTGCATTCATTAAACCAATAGTATTTTCACCCGGTTTTAGTCCGAATATTTCACCTAACGCAACACGCGTAGCTGGTGCCATCTGAACAACAACAGTTTTATCAGGGTTTGTAATTTCATCCCAAACTTTATCTATTTCGTTTTTTATTGATAAGGCACCTGTTGGACAAACCGCAGCACATTGACCACAATTAACACAATCAACCTGCCCTAAAGGTCTGCCGCCGATAGGCTGAACAAGAGTTTTAGAACCTCTGTTTGCAAAACCTAAAACTGAATGTCCCTGAAATTCAGAACAAGCTCTTACACAGGCACCGCAAAGAATACACTTATTTGGGTCTCTTACGATAGATGGACTTGAATCATCAACCGGAAGGTAATCATCCAAAGATCTATCAGGAAAGCGGATATTTTTAATACCGTATTCCTCAGCATATCTTTGTAATTCACAATTCCCGCTGCGCTCACAAGTTAAACATTTTCTATCATGGTTTGCGAGCAACAGTTCCAGCACAGTTTTCCTAATTCTGCGAGTTTTTTCAGTATTAAGATGAATTTTTAAACCATTTTCCGGCGGCATTGTACAGGAAGATTGAATACCACGCCCTTCCACTTCAACAACACACATCCTGCAAGCACCAAAAGAAGTTAAATCAGGTCTGTAACAAAATGTGGGAACATTCATACCTGCTTTTCTAATAACTTCAAGAAGATTTGGTTCATCACTAAACTCCACTTCTTTTCCGTCAATAAATAATGTTTTTTTATCTGTCATTTTTATATTTCCTTTTTCTAGATTGTTATGTCATTACATTATCAACAATAACAACTTACTACTCTAATACTATAGCCTTAAACGGACAATTAGTTAAACAAGCCTCACACTTGATGCATTTTGATTGATCAATATGGTGCGGTTCTTTAACATTGCCTGAAATAGCGCCAACAGGACAAGTTCTTGCACACTTTGTACAACCCTTACACAAAGATTCCTGAATAACAATCTTTTTCATCGCAGTACAAACACCTGCCGGACATTTTTTATCCTTGATGTGTGCAATATACTCATCTTTAAAATATTTTAAGGTAGATAAAACAGGATTTGGAGCAGTTTTACCAAGACCACAGAGTGAACCGTCTTTCACAGCAACCGCTAAGTCCTCTAAGAGTTGAATATCACTCATTTCACCTTTACCGGCAACAATCTTTTCAAGGATTTTAAGCATATTTTTGGTACCTTCACGGCAAGGAACACACTTTCCGCAGCTTTCATGCTGTGTGAAATTCATAAAGAATCTGGCAACTTCAACAATACAGGTATCCTCAGCCATAACTACAAGCCCGCCTGAACCAACCATAGCTCCGGCTTTTATTAAATTATCATAATCCATCGGAATATCAAGATGCTCTTCTGTTAAACAACCGCCTGACGGACCTCCGATTTGAACTGCTTTAAACTTTTTACCGTTACGAACACCGCCCCCGATATCAAAAATAATTTCTCTTAAAGTCGTACCCATCGGAACTTCTATCAAACCGGTATTATTAACCTCGCCTGTTAACGCAAATGTCTTTGTACCCTTAGAAGTTTCAGTTCCCATAGAGGAAAACCACTCAGCACCTTTTAACAAAATAACAGGTACATTTGCAAGAGTCTCAACATTATTAATAAGAGTTGGTCTTCCGAACAAACCTTTATTAGCAGGAAACGGCGGTTTAGGTCTTGGCATTCCTCGTTCACCTTCAATAGAAGCAATAAGAGCGGTTTCTTCACCGCAAACGAATGCTCCTGCACCTTCTTTAATGTGAATCTCAAGATTAAATCCTGAGCCCATGATATTCTTACCTAAATAATTTCGTTCTTCAGCATCTTTTATTGCTTTTCTTAATCTTTTA
Source organism: uncultured bacterium (assembly GCA_902489575.1). Classification (GTDB taxonomy): domain Bacteria; phylum Cyanobacteriota; class Vampirovibrionia; order Gastranaerophilales; family Gastranaerophilaceae; genus Zag111. Next base: position 7,358 of record CABUAQ010000008.1, on the reverse strand, counting down.
ATAGCAAGAGGATACTCTGCCCTTACATAAATATAAGCTTCATCTGCTCCGATTGCAAAAGCGGCAATAGCAATACCTTCCAAAAGTTTATGAGGATCACCTTCCATAACGGAGCGATCCATAAAAGCCCCGGGATCACCCTCATCACCATTACAAACTACATAGGATTTTCCACCTTTATTTGCTGCAGTAAATCTCCACTTGCGACCGGTTGGGAAACCACCGCCGCCTCGGCCTCTTAAACCCGACTTTTCTATAGTGTCAATGACAGCATCAGGATTATTTTCGGCAATTACATTTGCTAAAGCTTCATATCCTCTCACCGCAATTGCCTCATCAATACTTTCAGCGTCAATGTGCCCACAATTAGCCAACGCTGTACGAGTTTGTTTTGCGTAAAAATTGATATTCTCATCCTTTAAAATTTTTTGATGAGTTAAAGGATCTGTATATAAAAGTCGCTCGACAGGTTTCCCATGTCGAATATGACTTTCATAAATTTCTTCTACATCTTCGAGTTTAACTTTTACGTAAGTAACATGTTTATCCGGAATATTTACCAAAACCCCCTGTTCACAAAATCCGTGACACCCGGTTGGAACAATAGTCATTTTATCGTAATCGGTTAAAACAGAAACATCCGCACCTAACTCTTTAAATTTTTCAATAATTTGCAAAGAACCATTTGCGACACAGCCGGTACCTGCGCATACAAGAACCCTTAATCCCTGTTGATTCATTCGTTCTTGAGCTTTTATCTGCTCTTGTTTGATATCTATATTTAATGTAGCATTTTCCATATTATCTTTCTCCATTCAAAAGAGTATCTAAAATAACCTTTATTGCATCAGAAGTCATCTGGGGGTATACCTTACCGTTAATTACACAAACAGGAGCAAGCCCGCACGCACCAAGACAACTTACGGTTTCTAAAGAGAACAGACCATCTTCTGTTGTCATCTGACCGTCTTTCAATCCTAAATGAGCTTTTATTGCATTTAGAACCGGCATTGAACCTCGAACGTGGCAAGCCGTACCATCACAAACCTTAATTTCATATTTACCCTTAGGATCCAATGAAAATTGGGCATAAAATGTTGCCACCCCGTATACTGTAGCCGGCGACAAACCTTCTATTTTTGTACCAATATAAATTAACGCATTTTCAGGTAAATATCTAAATTCTTCCTGAACCTTTTGTAAAATCGCAATCAAGTTAGACTTTTTAGCTCCATAAAACTGAATAATAGAATCTAACTTTGCTGTGTCGATTTTATGAGAATACTCTACACTCATTCTCGAACTCCTATTATATTCAACTGTATCAACCCACAACTGCCTTGTACACTATGTAAAAAGACCAAAGCAATTAATATACTCACAATAGCATATACCCTACTTAAAATGCAAGTAATTTATATAATAAATCATATTAAGGCACGAAAAAAGAAATTTTACATAAATTTAAACCACAGCAATACGAAACCAGACCCCGAATTTACACAATACAGTTACTACCGTACGGTGCAATCGCCTACTTTTTCAACAGTTTTACTAAATTTTCAACAGTTCTGTATACCGTACGGATAAAATTATCTTCATACTGACTTAAAATTAAACCGTCTTTCATTTTACCTTCACCATCAGGTAAAATAACTACATTTTTGGCAACATGCTTGTAATATGGTTTTGTTACGTCAATAATTGAAGTTTTTGCACTACCGCTCAACCCATCTTCAACTTTAACCATAATACTGTTTCCAAGAGCTTTTTTCAATTCCGGATTAATAAGATTTTCATTTTCTACCATAGTAGATGCTTTATCTAATACAACAAAAACACCTTTATGTTTAGCATAGGATTCGAAGACATCTTCAACAGGTTTCAATAAATTAAGAGCATCCACAACTTTGTCATCAGTGTAATATTGATTAATTTTTGCATGCTTTCCGGCATAATAAGTTTTAACTTCAGAGATTAAATTGGTAAATGTAGGTAATATTTTCATAATAGACCTTCTTTTTGTACTTAAATTTGTTCAAATATTATAAATCCAAACATAAAAATTTTGAACATTTAAACTAATTTTTTATTAATTTATTGCAACATTTTGAAACCGGGCAAGATTCACACTTAGGATTTATAGGTTTACAAACATTTTGACCATGAGTAACTAACAATGTATTTATAGGTATCCAAAACTGTACCGGAAGTTTCTTTCTCAGTGCGAATTCCGTTTCTTCGGGAGTAGAAGTTTTAATATACCCGAGACGATTAAAAATCCTATGAACATGGACATCCACACAAATTGCCGGTTTACCAAAACCAAGTGTCATAACAAGATTAGCTGTTTTTCGCCCAACTCCCTTAAATTTACACAACTCCTCAATACTGTCAGGAACCTTTCCTTCATAGTTTTCAACAATCTGCCTGGATAATTCAATAATTTGCACTGCTTTGTTTTTGTAAAACCCAACAGGGTAAATAGCCTCTGCTAAAACTGCGGAACTGATATTCATCATCTGTTCAGGAGTTTTTGCAAGTTCTAACATTCTTAATGCAGCAGGATAAGTAGTCTTGTCATTTGTTCTTAAACTTAAAATACACGAGATTAACACCAAATATGGATCTTTAAATTTGTCCATTAATTTAACAAAATCACTTTGAGGCTGCTTAGCCTCTTCTAAAATCTTAACAACAGCAGCTATATCAACTTCAATCATTTCGTAAGTAAATCCTCAACATTTATAACTGTTTTTAACCTTAAAGCATAAATATTATCCCTATCAAAACGTGCAAGCTTTACTGCATCTTTTTCTGTTGTAATAATACTTCCTGATATATCAATAATATCAATCGGGGTATATTGATGATGGTCATCGAAAGTAACCTTATTTACGACTTGATAATCAGATAAAAAATCATAAAACTGTTGAGGCTGACCTATAGCACACATAGCAGTAACAGCCAGACCCTCCATAAGACGTTGCCCGGTTTTTATATTATAAACATAATCAGGCTCCGTACGACATATAGACGTTGGAATTTTTAAACGTTTCTGCATTATTCTTGCAACTTTTTGTGCCACTTCATGTTTTGTACTTTTACTCACAACAACAAGTTTATCAATACGTTCAAGAGCTTCTGGACCTTCTCTTAAGGGACCTGCCGGCAACAAATTTTCATTTCCGAAGCCTTTCACACTATCCATCAAAACAATATCTAAGTCTCTACGAAGCTTCCTGTGTTGAAATCCGTCATCTAAAATAATAACTTCAATTCCAAATTTATCTACCGCATATTTAGCAGCCATATATCTGTTTTTACTTGTAAAAATATAACACCCTGGAGTATTTTCAGCAAGCCAATAAGGTTCATCTCCTGCCTGCAGTGCATCAAAATAAATACTCGTTCCATCAGAAATCATATTAATCTTACGATTAGACAATCGCCCGCCGTAACCTCGCGAAACAATTGCCACTTTCTTACCTGCGTTAACGAGATATTTTGCTATTTCTGAAACTACAGGAGTTTTACCGACACCACCGGTTGTCATATTACCCACAGATATAACATAAGCATTAACCTTTTTAGGTTTCACAATCTTTTTATCATAAAGAAAATTTTTCAAAACGCTGCCAGCTCCATAAAAATAGGAACAAAATTTTAAAAAATCAAATAAAATACCTTCAGGATCCCTTTGATAATGTATTTGTGTAATTTTTGTCTTGATATTTATCATACTAGAATAACAACCTGAATAATAAGAACCTTTTGTTCAACTTATCCGAGAATTTTCTCAAATTAGCAGTTGTAACGACCGTATCTTTCACAATTTGTTCCAGATCAGAAGCCTGACCCGGATTTGAAGGATTAATCCTGTTCACTGTCTCCAATGCTGTTGATACTTCAGTCATAGCACAGTTCACATTTGTTATAGCCGTTGTAATTTGATTTTTAAGCTTATCATCTTTTGTCATTGCATTAACACTTTCACTAATTTGTGATAAGTTTTCAGCTATAATTTTCAAATTTTTACCAGTTTGTTCAGCATCTGCCGCATCCATAAGCTTATTTAAATTTTTAGACAATCTATCAACTGAATCAGCAGTAGATAACATTGTAGATTTAAACTGTGGATCACCAATAATATTATTTAAGTTAGCTGATAATTTGGAAAAATCATCAGTTGCCTGCTGTGTCATAGCAAGCAGATGTTCAATATCAGCCTTAGAAGAATCTAACAATTCATCAACTTTTCCTAAAGTAACATTCGATTTAGCAGTAAGGGAATCTAAATTTGCAATTGTACGTTTCAAATCGGCAATGGTCTCATCTGAAAGAATTTCATTAACCTTTCTAGTTGATTCTGTTAACGTTTCTGCCGCCTTATACTGCCAATCCATAAAGTCAGACAATCTCATCGGTTCAATAATAGTATACGGAGAATTTTGACTTGGGTACTCTATGGGCATTTCATCAAGCGGAACTATACGGAGCTTATGTTGAGAAGCATCTGTAACAGCAGAACCCTTTAAAAAATCCGGCAAAATTAATCCCGGCAAATTGATAAAGTAATCAACCTTATATGCATACTGAGTAGTGATATTATTTTTATAATTAAACGGCAAAGACTCTCTTGATAAAACATCTACAGACTTAATCAACCCTACATCATAATATTTATCATTCAACTTCATTTGAACAGGATCATTTTTATATAAAAGATTTTTATTCTTCATAGGAATATAGATAGTTCTTGTTTTTGGCGGAGTAATTTCAAGGAACAATTCCCCGATCAAACCGGACTGTTGTATTGAAAATGAAGAGGCTCTGGGAATTTGAACCGAAGGATCAGTAATAACAAATTTCACATTTACAAAACTTTCTTCACCTTTAACAACAGGAGTAATTTCTTCAACCTGACCGACCTTCAGCCCCATGATTTGAACACCCGCACCAGGCCTTAATCCATTAACATCTTTAAATTGAATTTCAATTCTCTTCGCAGAAGAAAAAGCTCTGCCTTTAACCTTTAATACCGTTCCAACCAAGAGAATTAAAGCTACTAATGTTAACAATCCCACTTTAAACGAAGATGAAAATCTCATTATAAACCTTTCATATAAAATCAATTATAGGAATATGATAGCAGAAACATAAAAAAACTGTAAAGTTTTTAACAGTTCATATTCAGTAACAGTACAAATATCCACTATATAGTTGATTTTTACAAAAAATAATACATAAAACTTAATAAATATCGTATAATTTTTATAGGTTATATTGACTTAAGAAAAAATATAATTAAACCTGTAAAAAAAGGTAGAAATAAGATACATAAGAAGGAGATAACAATATGGGACTTGCAGCATCTCAGGCACGATGGATATCACTTGCAGCAAGAAAGTCAAATGTTGAATATGAAGGGCAGCAAATTAACCAGGCAAGAACAGCACTGGCAAATCAAAGCTCTGAGTTATGGAACCAGCTTTATGGGATGGAAGTGCCTACTGCACCCAGCACCAGCGATTTTACATCCACACAATACACATTTAATAACGGCGATACTACCCAGACAATTTCCGATATTCAAAATGCAGAGTATACAGATAGCGACGGGATAAACTATAATTCTTATATAACCTACTACACAAAAGTATCAGAATACACAGGCATAAGAAACACAAATTCTAACCCTCAAGTGCAATATGTTGCCCCGACAGAAGGCGGAGAAGGTTATTATATGGTTGGTACAAAAAAACTAACCTGCTTAAATACAGTTGATCGCACAGACACCAGCAAAACAGGGTCTTGGGGAACATATAGCGCAACCCTTGATCAAATTGCTCAGGATTGGCCTGACACCCAGCTTGCAAAAGATTGGTTAAATTTCAAAAACAATGGTGATGAAAGTGCGCTTGATAATATATATTTGTGGACTGACAGCAGCAATGAGGTAAATTTTGTATCTCAAAATTCAAATACAAATGATAGCCTTGAAGCTTGCAGACAGGATCCGACATTGTCACTACACTCATACTACGCTGATTATCAGACTCAAAACAAAGAAGTATCCAAATACGGTATTATCGAGTACGATACAAGCGGCAGGGCAACATCACTCCAATTAGAAGGTTCCAGTGTTGTGTATGATCTTTCAGCGACCAGTGTTCAGGATGAAAATGCTTACCAGGATGCAATGAACCAGTATAACTACGAACAACAGGTTTATGAGAAAAAAGTTCAAGATATTAACGCAAAAACAGAACAAATTCAAACTGAAGACAGAACTCTTGAACTTAGATTGAAAGCTCTTGATACGGAACAAAATGCACTGCAAACAGAAATGGATGCCGTTCACAAAATTATTTCTAAAAACATCGAAAGCACATTTAAAACATTTGAAAGCTAAGATAATAAATAAAATAAAGAGGTTAATATGTCTTACAAAAACGACAGTAATTTAGTAATAGCAAACAGATTCGGAGATGCAAGTTCTGCGGCAAAAGCCCAAATGTGGGAAACATACGACAGATTAAGAGATTTAACCGTTTCCGGCAGCGGAACCGGGACAGGTTTTGAAGCTGCAGGAGGATTGCTATATAATCTTGCAAGCTTATTGGCACCGTCATCTTTTGCAACAATATTTGGCAGTTCTGAAACGATGAACATATCCGGAACATCATATTACTCAAAGACAAACACCGGTTCATCATACGGAGTTGATTCCTTATACAATTATTCAGGATTTCCAAGCGGGGCGGCATCAATAAATTCGATTTATGGACTCGCAACAGGCGGAGCGTCATCTATTCTCAACGGATGGGGAAGTAATCCGGGGGTTGCAACAGGCTATGCTTCAAACGTAAGCGGACTTGCAGATATTACAAGTGCGGCAGCTTACGGGATAGGTACAGGAAGCGGGCTTGGTAAAATCGCATCAAATGTAGTAATGCCGTTTGCAAGTTGTATTTCCGGATTCGGCGGAATTTTAACGGCCATATCCCCGTACTTAGGAGTTTATGGTGCAGGAACGACTGTTCTTGGAAACTTAATGCAAGGCACATCATCAGCAGCTCTTGCAGCATATCAAAATGTTACCGGTAATATTACAAACAATGCAGACGTTATACTCTCTACTAAAGTAAGAAATATTGAAACAGTATGCAAAATGCTTGATACTCAAGGTGATGTTGCAAAGAAAATGCTCAAAGAAGGTATTGACAGCGACAGTAAAGCCATCCAGAATTTATAATAACAATTCTATTCAAAAAAAAGCTAATGTTTTGTAACATTAGCTTTTTTATTTTATTCAACTCAAACAACTTATGGTATTTACATTATTAAAAGTATAT
>CABUAQ010000007.1 GCA_902489575.1 uncultured bacterium | reverse complement strand
GTAACATCCATATTCAAGTTACCGCCGGCATTTAGTAAAGTTTTTGCAACTCCGTAGTTTAGAATATTTCCATTATTAACTGTAAGATTAATATCTTTACCGGAAGTTATATAGTTGTCATTTGATGTATTATCTCCAATTATAATACTGCTTCCTGTAGAATTTATATTAACGTTATTCTTGGCATTAACTAAACCTTTAATATTAACTCCACCTGTAGATGAGTTATCCATAGTAATATCAGATTTGCCGGTCACTCTGCCATTAGAGTCAATATTAATACCTTTTGCGCCAGTATTTGTCAAGGTCATATCACCGTCAGAAGAAGCATTTCCTGATATATTTAAGCCATTTGCACCATAGTTTGTAATGGTTGTAGTTCCAGTGTTTGAAACTGTTCCACTTATATTTAAAGCACCATTGCGGTTAAGAAGAGCAAGAGTGCCTTCTTTATTTGTTATTGTGCCGTTAACATTAAAATTTGCACCTTCGTTTGTAATTTCTGCACTGCCAGTATTGTTAATGCTGCCAGAAACATTCAATGTGCCCTTGTTATTAAGGATTTTTACATTGTTTGTATTAGTAACATTACCATTGATATTAAATCCTGCGTCGCCGTTATTAACCATTTCAAGTCCTTGGGCATTAATTTTACCTGATTCAGTGATAGTAAAACCTTTAGCTCCATTATTTGTAATAGTTAATTTCCCGTTTTGATTTCCGGTAGTTCCTGATATTGTTAATTCTGTTCCATCATTGGTAATTGTTGTATTTCCGGTATTAGAAATGGTTCCGCCGATGTTCATTGCACCTGCTTTGTTAATGATATCTGCAGTGTTGCTATTAGTAACATTGCCATTAACATTAAATCCTGCGTCGCCGTTATTAACCATTTCAAGCCCTTGAGCATCAACTTTACCGGTTTCTGTGATAGTGAAACCTTCAGCACCGTTATTTGTCATTGTTAATTGACCGTTTTTATTGCTAACAGTTCCTGATACGTTTAACTTGGTTCCATCGTTGAGGATTGTTGCATTTCCTGTATTTGTGAATGAGCCGCCAATATTAAGTGCTCCTGCTTTATTTGTTACAGATGCTGTTCCGTTTCCTGTAACACCGCCATTTATGGTAAGACCACCGGCACCAGTATTTAACATTGTAAGATTATTAAAGTTTAAATCAGCACCATTTGCCACATTCAAACCTCCGGCTGCAACGTTTGTGATTGTTGCTGTTCCGTTTGTATGATTAAATGTACCTGAAATATTCATCTCAGCCATAGCATTGTTTCTTTCTTGTGCCATTGGAGAGTCGGCGTCAACGCCGTTTAATATGCTTAAATCTCCGTTGTGATTTACAGTTCCAGAAATATCTAATCCTTTGTAACCTGAGTTTGTTATTTGTAAATCACCAACTGTATCTAAGGTACCGCTTATTGATAATTTTGTGTTAGGATCGCCTGTAAATTCGTATGAGCCGTCTGTCTCCTTTTGAATTGCAGGATTGTTGAATATTTGAGTTGTACCATTATTTTTCACTTTGCCGCTAATTACAAGATCACCGTTATTGTTTTGAATTTTTACTAAACCTTTATTATTAGCAACTGTTCCTGAAATATCAATTCCATCATTACCGTCATTTATAAGCTTGATATTTGGTACATCTAAAATAGTTCCATTTGTTGATTCCTGTGTTTGTGTTTCAGTATTATAGTTTACAAGGTGTCCACCAATATTGATACCTGCTGTTTCTCCGTATTCTTGTGATGTGATTTCAATTACTCCGTTTTTGCTCGCAAATCCGTTTCCTGTTGTTAAATTGTCTGTGTTTACAAGCTGGTTGAATAAATTTGTAGCTTGTTCTTCTGAGCTGATTTGTGACATTTTGGCTTCATTTATACCTGCAACTATCCCTCCGTTCTGACCAACAGTTACTTTACCTGCCTTAATTATAGTATCACCTGAAGTGAATACTTTACCATTAATTGTTACAGCTTTTCCTCCTCCAGGATTTCTTACGGCACCAAGTGAAGCTTCTGTTTGACGTTCAACTGCTGTGTTATATGAAGATTGCGTAGGTGTATAAATGCCCAATGAACCAACATTTAAGACCCCGGATGCTCCAACAATCATTCCGTTTGGAGATACGAAAATCGCTTTTCCATTGTAGAAGTTTCCGTTTTTCATGCTGTTGACTATACCATCGATTTTAATTTGATTGTCCACGAGGTTAACAAATGTAGAAACATCTTTACCATCAAGGTGATAAATTAAGTTTGCAATATCACCTTTTGACAGGTTAAAATCGTTGTAGTGTCTAAAACCGGTGCTTCCATCAACTTTTGACGGGTTAATATTAAATGTTCCGTTTCCACCGTTAGTTATACCGGTAATATTACTTGCCAAAACACTCAAAGACATAGTTTGCTGTATCATAAACATACCAGTCAACAAAGAGGCTATTACTCTTTTTTGATTCTTTCTACTTCTCTTGGACATTTTATACCCTTTCATGATATTCGAATACTATATGTATTAATAAACGGTTTTATATTGTAATAATTTAGGATATTGACATAAATTAATAAAAAACAGGAAGCTGTTTATGACGAACTTCCTGTTTTGTTTATTAAGTTTGAATAGGTCTTACCTGCTTGATATGTTGTTTACATCATCTAATATCATATTCAAGTATAGTAGTTGGTTGGCTGTAGCTTGATCCAGGTTAACGAACATTGCACCCGCTCTGTTTGTGGACGCTGACACAATTTTTACGTCTGCCTTGATATCAAGTCCTCCGTATCCAATGTGTACAGGTACAACATCTCCAACTTTTAACTCGTTGTTGTGAGTTACAGATATTCCGCCTCTTGATACATCAATTAATGATTCAATGCCGTTCATTTTTTCAATTGCCACCGGATTTTTATTGTCTGCAACCCTGTATCTCATAAATTGACGCTTGTCTATTGATTCAACACTATCATCAAGGATTTTTCTTTGTATGTAAGTGCTTCTTCCGTCTTCGCGGATGGTATCGTCATCAGTGTCAGTATCAGTGTCTGTGTCAGTATCAGTATCAGTGTCTGTGTCTGTGTCTGTGTCAGTATCAGTATCAGTATCAGTGTCAGTATCAGTATCTGTATCAGTGTCAGTATCAGTATCAGTATCAGTATCAGTATCAGTATCTGTATCAGTGTCAGTATCTGTGTCAGTATCAGTATCAGTATCAGTGTCAGTATCAGTGTCAGTGTCTGTGTCTGTGTCTGTATCTGTGTCTGTGTCTGTATCAGTGTCTGTGTCTGTGTCTGTGTCTGTATCTGTATCTGTATCTGTATCTGTGTCTGTGTCTGTGTCTGTGTCTGTGTCAGTATCTGTGTCAGTGTCTGTATCAGTATCAGTATCAGTATCAGTATCAGTGTCAGTGTCAGTATCACCAGGTTCATCCGGAATTTCTAAAGGCGTATCGCTGGCAATGCCGTCATCCGGGTCAACATCAGATTGTTCCCCGTCAAAAATACCATCACCATCGCCTTCAGGGTAGTAGTAGTTACGTTCGTGTTCATCACGTCCAATCTCAGTAACATCATCAGGTCTAACAGCATGAGCAGTAGGAATTCCGTCAACCCCGTCAGCAAGTCCTTCAACTTTGTTAGTAGAATTATCTTCGACTTTAGAAAAACCGTCTTTGTTAAAGTGAGCAGCTACCCCGTTAGCATAAACGTTATCAGCAGTGATATCAAGTTTACCGCCATCAAGTTTAGCGTTAGTAATTCTAACGGTAGAATCAGCGTAAGAGTAATAACCTTCATACCCCGGCGCATCCATAACTCCGTCAGGTCTGTTGAATTTGTTGATATCTAAAGCTTTAACCACAGCGTTATCCGGAGTAACATTTTTGTTTTCACCAAAGTAATCAACCGGGGTGTTAGGAACAGTACCTAAATGATCAATAGTCATGTTGGTACCTCTTGTAACGATTTTCATGTCTTTTTGAGCGGTGATTTCACGAATGTGAGTATTTCCGCCAAACTCAACATCTAATTCTCCTTCTCTGGCAATCATGGAAGAAACTTCGTGGTGTTGGTTTTTCTGATCGTCAAGAGCTTTCATATAGATATTTTCATTAGCAAGAGCTTCAAGAGCATTAGTTTTCCCGTCAATTTGGTTGAAGGTTAATTTGTTATCCTTTTGCCCGATGCTGCCGCTGGAAATAATAGAGATGCCTTTACCTTCAACATTGGCTTTAGCAGTGTCAGAAGATGCATTAATCATATTATACCTTGTTCCGTCTTTACCGTAGTCGATGGTTAAAATAACGTTACCGTCAGCTTTAATGTGGTCGATGTTCATATCAGAATCGATTGCTGCATAGTTGATTACAAGATTATCACTGCTGTTAGTTTTTTTAGTAACAGCATTAACTTTGCCCTTAATATTAGCATTTATAGATTTGGTAAAGTCTCTGGTTCCGTTTTCTTTAGGTCCGATACCAGGGTTGCCATTCCCAATTTGGCTTCCGATAGTACCGTCTGTAACATCCATATTCAAGTTACCGCCGGCATTTAGTAAAGTTTTTGCAACTCCATAGTTTAGAATGTTTCCATCCACAACTACAATACTAATATCGTTTCCGGCAGAAATGTAGTTGTCGTTTTCGGTATTATCACCAATTACAACATTGCTGTTTTTGTTATTGATGTTTACATTTTTATCAGCTTTAACTAAGCCCTTAACGTTAACGCCATTAGAGCCTGTGTTAGTAATATTAATATCTTTAGTTGCATTGACTCTGGCTGTACTGTTGATATCAATAGCACCATTAGTATTCACCAGATTAACATTACTGTTTTTACCGTTAATGCTGCCATTTATTGTGAATGTTTCGCCATTGTTGGTCATAGTTAAATCAGAAGATTCTGTATTAACTTGTCCGTCAACTTTTAATGTACCAGCACGGTTAGTCAGGGTTGTTTCACCTTCTGTATAGCTTGCACCGTTATCGTTAGTAACCGTACCGTCAATGTTAAATCCGCCTGTACCTTCGTTTGTAATGTTAAGAACTCCTGAAGTGTTAACATTACCTGTTTGTGCAATGTTTAAAGTATTACCTTTGTTTATAATGTTAGTTGTAGTTTGGACATTGTTTGCATCTACTGTACCTGTAATATTAAGGTTACCATTGTTGTTCACAATGTTTGTAGTTCCTGCTGTAAGATTTTTATCAGCATTTAATGATCCTTCTTGTTGAACGGTTCCGTCAATGTTAAGCTCAGCTCCGTTATTGGTAATATTCATATCTCCACCGTTGTTTGTAACGGTTCCGTTGATATCAAATATTCCGTTATTGTTTGTCATATCAAGGTTAGGTGTATCAGATGTGGAATTAGCTGATGTGATTTCTCCATCAATAATAAATCCGCCTTCGCCGTTATTTATAAAGTCAGCATCCAAAATATAATCATAATCTCCGCCAACTGTAAGTGCTCCAGCTTCATTTTGTACTGTTGAAGTTTCTGCTTTTACCGCACCTTCAATATTTAACCCGCCAATACCAGTGTTTAGCATTGCTAAATTGCCTTGGCTATCAATATTTCCTGATTCTTCAACGTTTAACCCGCCCGCAGCATAGTTTGTTATCGCTGATGTCCCTTCAGCTTTGATAGTTCCGGAAATATCAAGACCTTCCATTCTATCATTTCTGATTTTTGCAGATTCTTTATCGCCGGCTATACCGTTTTGAAGTGTCATTTCACCGCTATGCTCGACTGTTCCAGAAATATTAAGACCCTTGTCGCCGGTGTTTGTTATTGCAAGAGTTCCATTTGTATCAATATCTCCGGAAATATTTAACCCGTTATTTGTATCAAGAGTGTATGTATAATCTTGTCCATCAACGTTAAAATGGGTTTCTTTTCCTTCAGCAGGAGTGTTGAAAATTTGTGTTGTACCGTTGTTTTTAACACTTCCGGAAATGTTTAAATCGCCCCAGTTGTTTTGAATTTTTACAGTGCCGTTTGCATTATCAATGTTTCCTGAAACATTAATTCCTTGATGACCTATGTTCTGCAATTTGATATCACCATTGCTTGCGATATTTTTTACATCACCTTGAACATCAATTCCGGCGTGTTCAAATTGTGTTCCAGATTGAATTGTAATTTTGCCATTTTCGTTTCTGAATTCGTTTGCCATTGCCAGATTATCGGTGTTAACAAGTTGATTAAACAAAGCTTCTGCCTGTTGATTAGATGTGTATGTGTTCATCTTATTTTCGTTAATTCCGGCAACAATCCCGCCTTGTTTTCCAACAGTAATTTTCCCGCCTTGCAATGTTACGTCTTTTGATGCAAGAACTTTACCATTGATGGTAATTTCCTTCCCTGAATTAGAGTTCATTAATGGTTTTAGGTTAGCAGTTGGATTTTTAACGTAATTGTTGTAAACTTCATTAGAAGGTGTGTAAACCCCTAACGAACCTACATTAAGTACACCGGATGCTCCAACAACCATTCCGTTTGGAGATACGAAAATAGCGTTACCACCATAGAAGCTATCACCCCTAACAGTGTTGACTATACCGTTGATATTGATTTTGTTGTCAACAAGGTTGATAAATGTTTCAATATTTTTGTCTCCGTATTGATAAATCAGGTTTGCAATATCACCTTTTGACAGGTTAAAATCTTTGTATTTTGTATATCCGATATCTGTTCCGTTAATTATAGCTCCGGGTTTAATGTTGTAAATTCCGTTAACACCATTAATCCCGGTAATTTCCGTGGCGACTACAGATAGCAACATAGATTGATGTGACAGAAATAATGCGGTTAAGGATGCCGCAATAATTCGTTTTGGTCTTCTGCTGCGATTTCTCATATTAAAATCCTTTCATAACGTTATAAATTTATTATCGATAATTAGTTTCCAGAATACTACTATTCTAGCAAGAGCACACAATAAAATGTCATATTATTACGTTTTCTTAAGGCATGTTTATGTGCCGTTATTCTATTATTAACGTCTAAAATTTTTAATTATTGCTATTCAGATGTTCAATATTAAGTTTTATTACACTAAGTTTTTATGATTTTTCTGCAGCCAAAGTAGTATGTAAGGTAAAAAATTATCAACAATAATACCATTTGTATTGCACCTGGCAGGTATTGTGAAAATATTTTAAACAGATAGTACATTATACCTGAAGGTATAAGTGCTAGTATAATTCTCAATACAATCTTTCTTGGGAAGTATAAATTTAGATTTGGCAGGACAATTATAACACTGAGCAGAAAATAAATGAAATTTGCTGCAAATGTAGCTATTCCAACTCCAACGAGTCCAAATTTTGGTATTAATGCCAGGTTCAAAATTACTCCGATTATTCCTGAAATTAATTTGATAATAAATTCAATGTGAGTTTTATTTGCAAGATGGTATTGTAGAGTTGTGTAATCGGCCATTGCCAGAAAGAATACCCCGTATGCAAAATACGGAACCAGAGTACTTGCTTCGTACATGTTTGCTTTTGCAACAAACATTTGTGTATATTCGGTGTTATAAATTGACATGACAGTAATTACAGGAAAAGCAACTAAAATGTAATAACCCAAAAATCTGGAAATAATTGGTCTTACATCAACTTTTCCTTCATATAAGTTAATAATTCTCGGAATTGCTGCTACCGTAATCATTGCAAACAGCGTCATCAGTATTGGTAATGTCAATCCGTAACCAACACCAACTAACGCTGCTTTTGAGAAACCGCTTATGCTGTTCATGATGAACTTATTGCTTTGTGTTATAATCCACGCACTAAGAGAGGTTGCAGCTATTGGCACTCCGTATTTTATAATCGGTAATATAAATTTCCATTCTATTTTTTGCACTTTAAAAACCTTGAGAATTTCACTTTGATAGAGTAATAATATATCAATTAGTGATATTGATACGCCCATACCTAATAGTATTGATGCAGCTCCCAGGTTAAAGAATTTTGCAAAGAATACTGATAGAAATATTGTTGCAAATTGGTTAACGATTGTTGTTAGTGTATATGAAACCGATTTTAGCTGGGCTCTAAGCAATTGTGATAAGATAGCTCTAATTGCAACCGGTATAATCAAAACCAGAACTGCAAGGAAATATTTAAATGGAATGTGGAACAGGCTGTATAAACCGTCCTTAAATAATAACGCAATTGCAAACATTAAAAACATGTTTAAAATTAGTATCGTAACCAGTGTTGTAAGATATTTAGGAAGATCATCCAATAACTGATGATGTCTGAAGAATCTAAGTCCGGATAAACCAACCCAATCTGAAAATATAATGCAAAGAAATGAAAGCATTGCAATTGATATTGTATATAGTCCATATTGTTCTTGAGAAAATAAACTTGTGTAAATTGGTACAGTTATTACATTTCCAAGCATTCCGCACAATTTAGAGGGGGCATATTTAAGCATATCTGTAAAAATGCCTTTAATTTCTTTAATTTCAAGTTCTTTATTTTCTATGTATTCCATATTTCCTCGCTGTTATTTCAATTTAATTCCGCAATTTCCCCGAATAGATCATATTCATCTGCTTTTGTTATTTTTACTGTTTCAATATCTCCGGGAACAACAGGACGGGTAGTACTGGCGTAAACGACTCCGTCAATTTCCGGTGCATCGTGCTCTGAACGTAAAATTACGACACCGTCGTCTGTGTATCCCTCTACGATACATTTAATGGTTGTACCTATATGTTTTTCGTTGTTTTCCAATGAAATTTTTTGTTGTAGTTCCATTAATTTATTTCGTCTTTTATGTTTAATTTTTGCCGGAACTTGCCCTTTAAGGGAGTATGAGTATGTTCCTTTTTCTTTCGAATATTCAAATGCTCCCATTCTATCAAATTTTACATCCTTTACAAAACTATATAAATGTTCAAATTCTTCTTCTGTTTCTCCAGGGTATCCGACTATTAATGACGTTCTTACAGATACGTTAGGAATACGTTTTCTTATTTTTTCAACAAGTTTTCTATAGTCCATCACCGGACGTTTCATTTCTTTTAAAATTTCAGGATGTGAGTGTTGCAGCGGAATATCAACATATTTAACAACTTTATCTAATTTAGCAATTGCATCAATTAACTCGTCAGTCATTTGGGTTGGGTATGCATACATAATCCTTATCCAAGAAAGATTTTGAATTTTGTTAAGTTCTTCTAATAATTGTGGCAGAGCTTGCTTTCCATACAAATCTATGCCGTATGATGATGTGTCTTGTGCTATCAAAATAAGTTCTGTAACACCTTTATCAACAAGTTCATTTGCCTCTTTTAATATATTTTCAATAGGACGGGAAGTATATTTACCTCTAAGTTTCGGAATTATACAATATCCGCATTGGTAATTGCATCCTTCTCCAATTTTTAGATATGAACTTGCACCCATTGTTATTTGTTGACGTGTAATTGTTTCCGGATACAAATAGTGTGGTTTTTCCGGAATTATACTTTTGTATTCATTATTATTTTCAATATTTTTTACAATTTTTATAATATCCTCAAGGTTAGACGTACCAATCATACCGGCAAGTTCAGGAATTGCTGCTTTTAAGTCGTCTTTATGTTTTTGTGATAGGCAACCTGTAACAATTACTTTTTTCCCTTTATCTACCATTTCTAAAATACTTTGTACGGATTCTTTTTCTGCATCATGTATGAATGAGCAGGTGTTAACTATCACAACATTTGCTTCGGTTTCATCCAGAGTTATTTTATAGCCATTCTTACTCAATATCCCTAATAGCAACTCTGCGTCTACTAAATTTTTTGCACATCCATGATTTATAAGTGATATTTTCATACTTCTTCCCTTTATCTGATTTTATCATTAATTGTAAAATTTAACCGAATTATTACAATATATTGACGTTTTTGTTATAAAATAATCTTATGAGATCTGTGGAATTACTCGCTCCGGCAAAGAATTATGAAATAGCAATTGCGGCTATTAATAGTGGTGCAGATGCTATTTATATCGGTGCGAGCAATTTTGGTGCAAGGGTAAACGCTCCAAATTCCTTATCTGATATAGAAAATCTCGTAAAATATGCTCATAAATTTTATGTCAGAGTTCATGTTGCAATTAATACAATTCTTAATGATTTTGAATTAGATCAGGCTGTTGAATTAGTTCAAAAGCTATATGATATAGGGGTTGATGCCATAATTGTACAAGATATGGGGCTTATAAAAGCTGCTATTGATGGGAAACTCCCTCCCATACAAATCCATGCAAGTACGCAGTGTGATAATCGCTCCCTCGAAAAGGTTAAATTTTTTGATGATTTGGGGGTATCAAGAATTATTCTGGCCCGTGAGCTTTCCGTACTACAGATAAAGGAAATTTGTGAAAATACATCCTGCGAAATTGAGACTTTTATTCATGGTGCGTTATGTGTTTCATATAGTGGTCAATGTTATTTATCTTATGCGAACGGCGGTCGTTCTGCAAACAAAGGAGAGTGTGCTCAGCCTTGCCGGAAGAAATATTCACTTATTGACGAAAATGGTAAAGTTATTTTAAAAGATAAATATTTGCTTTCTTTAAAGGATTTTAATGGGTCTGAAACTATTGAAAAACTTATTAATTGCGGTGTAAAATCCTTTAAAATAGAAGGGCGTTTAAAAGATATTAATTATGTTAAGAATGTTGTCGCTTATTATAATAATTTGTTAAATAATTATGCTGGCAGAACTTCTTCGGGGAAAGTTTTTATTACTTTTAAGCCGGATGTAAATAAAACTTTTAATCGTGGGTATACGGATTACTTTTTGAATTTACGCGGTCAGTGTTTTAATTTCTTGACACCAAAATCCAGAGGTGAAAAGATTGGGAAAGTCAAAAGAGTTTGTCATAATTATTTTGAAATAGATGCAGAATTAAGTCCGCAAGATGGGTTATGTTTCATTAAAGATGGTGAAATGTGCGGTTTTTTAATTAATAAAGTTGACGGGTGTAGAATTTATCCTAATAAGATAGATGGAATAAAGTCTGGTACATTACTTTATAGAAATTATGATGCTAAATTTGAAAGACAGCTCGAAAATTCAAAAACTGTGCGTAAAATAGGTGTTTCTTTTGTTTTAGAAAATGGAAAGTTGTCTGTTCTAGATGAAGATAATATCTCAGCATCTGTTGAGCTTCCTAAAGGGGAACAACCTAAATCTTTAGAAAAGCTTAAGGAGAATTTTGTAGTTCAGCTTAATAAAACAGGAACAAGTGATTTCTATACAAAAAGTGTAGCTATAAATGATGATAATTTAAGTTTTTTACCTATCGCAAAAATAAATGAACTTAGACGGGATGTTTTGGGTTTATTATTGGAAAATAGATTGGCTGATTACAAACGATTAGTTCAAAAGCCTATTGGTTATCAGCAATATTTTCATAAAAATTTAGATTACAGGGCAAATATTTTTAATACAGAAGCTAAGAGTTTTTATGAAAACTGTGGTTGTAATGTTACGGAGATGGCTATTGAATCAAGTAATAAGGTACCGTCAGGTATTGAACTTATGAGAACAAAGCATTGTCTAAAGTATGCAGCAGATTTGTGTCAAAAACCGTGTAAAAAACTTTATCTTGTTGATAACAAAGGTAAGAAATATCCGTTAAAGTTTGATTGTAAAAATTGTGAAATGATTCTGTTGAATCCTTAGTTATAAGATATATTATTTGATTAGAGTTTGAATTTCTTTAAATTTAGGGTGTTTTGATGTTTTTAACCATTCAAATAGGACAATTTCAACACAAGATATTTTAGCGTTGGATTGTTTTAAAAGTTCTAGCCCTGTTTTGTATTCATCTTTATTTCTACTTGCACAAGCATCTTTTGCAATGTAAACTTCAAATCCCTCTTTAATTAAATCGAGTGCGGTTTGCAATACGCAAATATGAGTTTCAATTCCACCTACAATAATTTGGTTCTTACCGTTATTTTTGAGTTCTTGTATTTTTTCTTTGAAAGAGGGTTCTAATAGTGCAGAAAATGAAGATTTTTCAGTGATAAATGCATCAGCTGCCAGTGATTGGCTAAGGGGTGGAACGGTTGATCCAAGTCCTTTCGGGTATTGTTCTGTTACGATTGTCGGAATTCCTAATATATCAGCAGCTTTTGCAAGCTTTACCATGTTTTCGGCAGCTTCGTGACCGTATTTTGAAGCCAATACAAGTTTATCTTGTATGTCTATGATTAACAGTGTGCTGTTTTCTATGTTTAACATATTAGTTTCCTTTCATATATGCAGTTTGTTTATACTCATCTTTCAATTGTTTTAAAAGATTGATTAATACTTTTTCTGTTAATTTGCTAAGCGGCATTTCAAATTTTGAGTTTTCTGCGCTGTCCAGACCGCTGTGTGTTATTTCAATATTGAATTTGGCGTATCCGTTGTATCTTATTGTCAATTCACTGTGCAAATTTTCATTTTTTAGACTAAACACGCTTTCTACATTATTTGCATATTGGCTGACATTAGTATTTGTAAGCTTTGTTTCGTATTCTTTTTGAAATCTGTAAAATACAGGGGTTATAACACTGTTCATTTTGTTAGTAAAGGCCATTTTGAATAGTTTAAAGTTCTTTTTACTTTGTTGATTATCGTCTTCTAACCATGTATTTTGCGGGTCAATACTGTCTTCAAGACACACTGCCATTGTGTCATTTTGTGTCGCTGAAATAAGTCCGTCTTGTGCATTTTTATCAATTGTCTCAAATGATTGAATTCCGATTTTTGAAAGTCCTGCCCTGATAGAACATTCTTTACCCATTTTATGTTGAATTTTCTGTATGACAGCTTTTGTCCCCGCTAAGTCAATATTTGGAAGAATTACATAATATTTACCACCTCTTGCTACTGCAACAATATCATCTCCCCTAACTGAATTTTTTATAGCTCCTGCAAGTCTGTTTGCAGATATCTTTGTTTTTGTTTTGTTGTCAAGTGTAATAATTACAAATATTCCGTTCCGAATTCTTAAATCTTCCGAAATATCAATAAAAATTTCTTTTAAATATTTGTATTGATACAAGTTTGTTTTAGCATCAATAACACCTTGCTGGTAGAGAAATTTTTCATTTCTGGTTTCAATAGATTTTAATGTTCTCAATTTGAAACAATTTACAGTTTTTATAAGAATTTCATAGTCTTCAGCATCTGTTAAAAAGTAATCGTAAATTCCGCTATCATAGGCATTTAAGATAAATTCGGAATTGATATCATTGAGCATTAAAATAATTTCTATATCTTTTTTTACTTCTTTTAATGAGTGAATCATTTTTATGGTTGAAGAATTGTCTTCAAGCTCATGAAAAATAACAACGCAATGCATAGAATGTTCAAGAATTTTTTTTGCGTTTTTAGTATTACAAACAGTGATACTGTCATTGTTACGCAGCAAAACAAGTTTATTCAAGATTGTTCCAGCAATCTCTTCATTATCAGTCACTAGTAGTATATTGTTGTTATCAGCCATTATCAATTATACCTGAAGATGTTTTTTTATACACCAAAAACTTCCAACCGCACCAAATAAAATACTCATAGCAAACATCACAAATATAACAAGGCTTTGGGCATTAGTTGGTGAAGGTATCATAAAAAATTTATGAACATTACTCAATCCGTTTTGCACATATTCAAGTGGAATTAGTGCAAGTAATGAGCCGGTAAAACCGTAAAATGCTCCTTGCATAATAAATGGAAATCTAATGTACCAGTTGCTTACACCCATTAATCTCATAATTTCAATTTCTTCTTTTCTTGATTGGATAACAAGCTGAATGGTGTTATTAATAATTGTGATTGTTAAAAGTCCCATAATTGCAATAACCACAAGAGTTATAGTTTTAACAACGTGGTTGACCAATTCAATTTTTGAAGCCAAGTCTTTAGCATAGCTCATATCCTCAACTGAGGCTATTGTTTTAATATTATCAAATACAGGTTGTAAGCTTTCCGGTTTGTCTACTTTCACATGGAGAGTATCCGGAAGTGGATTGTCAATATTCGGTAAACTCATTTCAGTTTGAAGTTTTTGCCAGGATTCTTCTTTCGGAATAATTGTAATGTTTTCAACGTGGTTAAATTTTTGGATCTCCTGTTTTACTCCTTTTACATCAGCACTGTTTTTAAGATAAACAGAAATTTCAAGAGCACTGCCCAATTCTTTGGAAAATGCTGAAATAGAAAGTGCAGTTCTGAAACATGTACCAAAAATTGTCAAAATGGCGGCCATAGTTGTTATTATAACAATATTAACCCAGCCAGTTCTGATAATATCGTTAAATGTTTCTTTTCCAAGTCTGTATAGTATTCTTAACTCACATAACCAATCCTTTGGAATATGCTTTTTAACATTTGATCTTAAATTTTTATTCATATGTACCTGCTTGAATGTCTCTTACAATTTCACCCTGATCGAGTGTAATAACTCTTTTTCTGAAGTAATCAACCATGGCATTATCGTGTGTAGACACTATAACGGTAATACCTCTTTGATTAATTTGGTCTAGAATTTGCATAATTTCCATTGAGTTTTTTGGATCCAAATTCCCTGTAGGTTCATCTGCAATCAATAACGGCGGACCATTAACAATGGCCCTTGCAATCCCTACGCGTTGCTGCTCTCCGCCTGAAAGTTCAGATGGCTTAGCCTTTATTTTTTCATGCAGTCCTACAATTTTTAGCGCACCGTTCACACGTGCATCAATTTCTTTGCTGCTTATACCCATAGTTCGGATAACATATGCGACATTATCGTAAACGGTTTGGTTCTGAAGTAGTTTATAATCTTGAAAAACAATTCCCATACATCTTCTTAAATTTGGAATTTTTTCATTTGACAAATTAGCAATATTGATGCCGCCAATTGAAATAAGTCCGTTTGTAGGTTTTTCTTCACTGTATAAAAGTTTCATCAGCGTAGATTTTCCTGCACCTGATGCACCTACTATAAATACGAACTCTCCAGAATGGATTTCTAAACTCACATTTTTTAATGCATAATGATCGTTTTTGTATCTTTTTGTTACGTTTTGGAATGTTATCATTATAAGTTTCCCTGTTCTTTTTCTCTTTTATACATAGTACGAATACGTTTAGCTAAAGTCTTAGCATCTAATCCATAGTATTCCACAAGTTCATTTGATTTTCCACTCTGCCCAAATTCGTCATGGATACCAATTCTATGTACTATTGTCGGATATTTTGCTGCAAGTGTTTCACAGATTGCACTTCCAAGTCCTCCGATAATTGAGTGGTTTTCAACTGTTACTGCAAATTTTGTTTTCTTAACTGTATCAATTACTGTTTGAAAATCAAGAGGTTTTACCACGGGAACATTAATTACCTCAATCGAAATATTATCTTTCTTTAATTCCTTAGCAGCAAGCAAAACTTCAGCAAGAGTTTCCCCGTTAGTGAAGACTGATATATCAGTGCCTTCTTCAACAATAACAGCCTTATGTATGTTGAAATGATAATGTTCATCAAAAATATCCGGAACCTCACACCTTGAAATTCTTATATACATAGGACCATCATGCAAAGAAGCATATTTGATAACCTCCTCACACTCTCTACAATCTGCTGGGATAATGACAGTCATGTGCGGAATGCTTCTCATAAGCGAAATATCTTCCAAAGCCTGATGAGTAGCACCATCTTCGCCTACTGTAATTCCTCCATGTGTTCCTATGATTTTAACATTAAAATCAGGATAACAAACAGAGTTTCTTATTTGGTCGTAGGTTCTTCCGGTGGCAAACATAGCAAAACTGGCAACAAATGGAATTTTACCCTCTGAAGCCATGCCGGCTGCGGTTGCAATCATATCCTGTTCTGCAATTCCGCAGTCAAAAAAACGATCCGGAAATTTATCTCCAAAAATTTTTGTTTGAGTAGAGCATGCTAAATCTGCATCCATAACAACAATTTTTTCATTCATGTCGCCAATTTGCGCCAAAGTTTTTCCAAAAGCTTTTCTTATGGAACTCTTTTTTGTTTTATCTATTTTCATTTATATCCTCAAGTATATAGAGTGTTTCGACCACATTTAATATCCTACGTGATAAATTTTAGCATAAAAAAGTTATTCTTTCCATTAAATTTATTGCCGGCTTAACCTTATGTCTAAAATTGCCTGATACACTGCTTTTTTGATTTTAATGTAAAGTTTTATTAAAATATGAATAAAATTTAGCAATATTTTTCCTTCATAAGTATTTAAACGGTAGAATGGTAATAGACTCAACTTTATGTAGGAAAGGAAAAATTTATGAATCAAATTCCATTTGTACCAATGTCAAATCCATATATGGTACAGCAACAAACAACATATATGCCTGTTCCGCAACAACCAAATTATAATGCGGTAAAAATAGACATACATAATCCTCAAGTGGGTACACAAGGTGTAGGTCAACCACAACCACAATATGCACCTCAGTATGCGCCTGTAACAGTGCCGTACTATACTTACCCTCAAGCACAAGTTTATGATTACCCGCAAGCACAGGCACAACCTCAATATACCCAACCGGTTGTGTGTCCGCCTTGTCAGGTACAAGCGCCAACAGTAGCTCAAGTTCCGGTTCAGTCTGTCCCGGCTCCTGTGGAAGCTCCTGTAGTTGAACCAATGCCTGTTCCTCCTCCTGTACAGGCTCAACCTGCAGTTCAACAACAAAATATAAACATGGCTCCTACTCCTGTTCCGGCTCCGGCTGTAACTGAAGTTCCTGTAGCTGAAACTCCGGCTGCTCCGCAACCGGTTGCAACTGCTCCTGAAACTGTAAAAACAGAGGCAAAACCTGAAATTGTTCCTGCTGAAACTGTGGCCCCTCAGGTTGACATTAATTCGTTTATTGCTAAATTAACAAATCCTGATTTTGAAACCCAGGCAGCAGGAATGGAAGAAATTGCTAATATGGTGAAGGAATCCCCTGAGAAAGCTACTGAACTTGTAGATACTAAAGTTTTTGATGCATTAACAAATATTGTTAACTTTGACTCAAGCAAATTGGAAGGACCTACACAGGAACAATTAGCTGCAAGAGAAAAAATTATGACAGGCAAGCAGGTAACTGATGCAGAAAAGCAGTTAGCCAATACAATCACTCCAAAAGAACAAGCTGAAAGAAACAAAAGCTACGCTTTGTTCACCTCTGCGATTATGCAGAAACTATACGGAGATGAAGTAGCTCGTTTATCAGGTACAACAGTGCCTTTAACAGAGCTTCCAGGAGCTATTACCGTTGTTGACAATTTAAAAGATAATCCTAACCCGATGGTTAGAGCATCTGCAATCGAAGCTCTAAGCTATATCCAAAACCCGGCATACAAAAAAGACTTAACTACTGTCTTTACAATTGCTCAAAAGGATTCAGATCCGGGTGTGGCAGAAGCTGCTAAGATAGCTTTAGACAGATTGAACCAAGTATAGATCAAGGATTTTGATTTATAATACCAAACTAAATTCCTTTCTTTAAATAAAATAAAGCCCCTGCAAAGGGGCTTTATCATTTGTTTTATTGCTTAATATTTTTCTTAGGCTGTATGAACTGGGTTATCCTCTTTGTTTTTGTATGATTCCGGAATTGGTGCACAGTTTTCATAATCAGCCATTTCTGAAATTTGTTTACACCATTCATAAATAATTTCATCCTCTTTAAGGGTATAGGAAATTGGTTTTCCAATTTTTATTGTTACATTGCGTCTTGTGAATGGTTTTAACTTTGGGTATCCATCCCAGTTGGCTATAGCAATTGGCATAATATCAGCTTTTGCATTTTTTGCAATGGCAACAAATCCCTTTCTTATTCCGTCAAGTTTTCCGTATGGTCTTGTGCCGCCTTGAGGAAAAATCCCAAGTGACCAATTTGTGCTTACTATATCCCGTACGGTTTTAAATGTTGCAATTTCAGGTTTTGTTCTGTCAACTGCGAAAGCTCCGAGTCTTTTAACTAACCAGCTTAGCTTTTCACCATCTTCAAATAATTCTTTTTTTGCCATAAACGCTATTGGTCTGTACGCAGCCATTGACACCATCGGCGGGTCAAATATTGATACGTGGTTGGCCGTATAAATATACTTATCTTTCTTATTTTTAGGTAAATTTTCTCTGCCTTCGATTTTAAAGTTGTAAAATATAATATAAAATCCATATACAACAACCGTAAGAAATGTCATAAAAAATATTGAGCGAAATATATTATACTCTTTTGCATACCTTCTATTAAATTTCCTAGTTTCAGCCATCTTAATCTGTACCTCCATTTACAATTTCTTCAACGGGGGGGTCAATATATTTAAAACCTGTTAATTTTTGTATTTCGTCTATCCATTTTTGTCTTACAATTTCCGGATCTTTGTCATAAGGTATTGGTTTTCCTATATTGACAATGATTTTTCCGGAAAAAGGTAATCTCTTAACTTCGTTTGAACCTATTATGCCAACAGGAAGTACATCGCATTTTGTAATTTTTGCGAGTCCTGCAAATCCTTTGGTCACCCCTTTAATTTCACCGGGAATACCTCGTGTCCCTTGCGGGAACATTCCAAGAACCCAGTTGCTCTCTTTGATAATTTTAACAGTTTTTACTGTTGAAGGACCAAGGCTTTCTCTATTCACCGCGAACGCTCCAAGCCAATCTATCCACCATCTTAGAAACGGTATATCAAACAATTCTTTTTTTGCCATAAATGCAACACTTCTTGGCATAACTGCAACCAACATAGGCGGATCGAGTGTTGAAAGATGATTTGGGCAAACTATGTAGTTATTATCTTCGGGTACGTTTTCCAGTCCGTTTATTTCAATTCTGTAAACAAGTTTGAGTCTTATCATATATCCGATTTTGCAGACAAGAAATTGGAATATGCTTCTCCATATGTTAAATTGAGAAGCGTACCTTGTAGTGTATTGCTTTTTTTGTTTCGCCATAAACTTCTCTCCAATCTGTGATAATTATTATTATACATAAAAATTTGTAATATGCTATTTATTATTCTGTTTTTATTGTATTATTTAGGGTAATGTAAATAAGGAGAGGTTGTATGGTTGAGTTTAGAAAATCTAAAAATGTGTTAGAAAACGAACTTTTTAAAAGTGTATATGAAAAAACACCCGATTATGTTAAGCAATTGGATTTGTTGGATTTTGATAATAAAGGTGAGTTTTCTTTTGTTTTGAAGAAAGAACACCTGTTGCCTTATGATGAGCTATCTAATCCTGATGGGCTTAATCTGGAAGAGTGGTTTGCAAATTATGCAAAGGAAGCAAAAGTTTCTACTGCGGGTATAAGGGGGCCTCAAAATATATTATTCCCTCAGGATACACGCTTTCCGATAAATCTTGTAGGTATTGTACTTGCTACTTTAGCAAAAGCTCTTGTTGCGAATGAAAAATATCCCGATAAAAGAATTGTGAAAGTTGCAGGATGTGAAGTCAGGTATAATTCAAAGTTGTTTTTGGATGCTATTGCAAGAATTCAGGCTGCAAACGGCATAGAAACCCTCGTTCCGGATGGGAAACAAACTATTCCAATATGGTTAGCATCATTTTTGGCCTTTAAATTGGATTTACTGGGGGGTGAATATATTACATCAAGTCACGGAATTTCTGTTAAAAATGCAACCAAAGATTTAAATTCTCAAGGCAGCCAGTATTTGCCTGAGGAGTCTATGGAGTTTGTAGATAAAATTCGTGAAATTTTTGATGAAGTTAAGAAAAATGGCAGTTATGAGATAAAAGTTGCGTCGGAAAATAATCCTTTAATCAATGAAGTTGTCATGAAATCTCTGGATGATGGAGTCGATTTATACGTTGAATATTTGCAATCAGGTGTGGCAAAAGATGTTAATTTAGACTTAATCAAAAATTTTAATTCAAAGATTTTGATTGAAAATGTCGGAGGCTCTGCTTATAGAACATTATCAAGAGTTTTGGATAAGCTTGGTATTTCAGAAAAATTTGTTTGGTTTAATACGGAAGAAGATCCGTTTTTCCATTCAATCGGTAAATATGATACAACTCCAAAAGGTGAAAAAGCTTTTTATGATTATTCTGTTGATGCTACTGTTTTAGCCAAAAAACAGGATGGAACAAAATTCTTTCCTGTTATAGATACATTACATTATGATGAAAAACTTTCAGAATTTCCTGTAGGAGCTGCGGTACTTATAACAGATCCTGACCATGACAGGTTAACTATTACCCAAACTGAAAGCATTGATAGAATTCCTAAACTTAAAGAACTTGGCGTTGATTACATTCAGTTGAGTGATAATACAGTATTGACAGTATTTACAGCTAATCAGGCATTTTTAATGTTGATGGATTTTTGGGCAAAACAATTAAAAGCTCAGGGGCTTTGGAATAATCATCCAAGATTTATGATTAAGACAACCGCATCAGCTTTATCATGGGATGAATGGGCTGCAAATAATGATGTTAAAGTTGTAAATGTTCCTGTAGGATTTAAAGAAATTGCCAATATTATGAAAAAAGTTGAGTTTAAGCTTAAAACATCTCCAAATTTAGATGTTGTGGTAGATGATGTTTTTGGAAATTCAATCAATTTGGGAGTGAACCCGCGTTTGTTATTCGGCGGTGAAGAATCCGGCGGGATGATTATGGGAACAGAAGATTTGATAAAATCACAACACGGAAGATGTGCGGTTGCAATGAGAGAAAAGAGTGCGACAGAAGCTATTATTGTTGCATCTGCTCTTATTTCCAAACTGGCTGAGTGTGGAAAATCTTTATCTCAGTATTTGAAAGATGTGTTTGATGATAATAATATTATCGGTCGATTTGATACGAGAGTTGATATTGCATATTATAATGAATCTGAACCTGATATTAATAAGCTCAAAGCTGCAAAAGTTGAAGGTGAAGCCCTAAGAACAAAAAATGATATGTTTTATTTGTCAATGGCGATAGCAATGCGTAAAGGTGATCTTGCATTAGAAGATATTAAAGCTGTTTTGAATGACAAATTTTCGTCTCAGGGGCTTATTTTTGATAATTTGAAATCAATAAAATTTGTCGGTGATGGCACTTATTTAGAATTTGATAATAAGTATATTGAAATCAGACCATCAGGAACTGATGCAAAAACAAAAGCGTATGGAGGCGGTTTGAGTAAAGACGAAATTGAAAAATATGCTTCGGTTTTAGGTAATTATTCAGGTGATAGGACAGAACTTCATAAATCTCTAATATCTGAACCAGTTTACGAAAATTGCAAGGCGGATGCTATGGATTATTATCTTGAGTTTGTCGACAAGGATGCTAATAACGAACCATTTGTTATTCCTGAATATAATTTCTAATGTTTATATTATAATTGTCTTATAGTGATACACAAATGAGGTTAGTATGTTAAGAGATTATTTTTTAAATAAAATTGAAAGTGCTATTGAAATTGCAATAAAAGAGGCAAAGTTGGGTCAAATGAGTGAATATATAAAAGGTTCACTCCCTGTTGAAAAACCTAAAAATCCCGACTTTGGCGATTTAGCTATAAATGTTTCGTCGCTTGCAAGAAGTGCAAAAATAGCTCCTCCAATGATTGCAAATGTGATTGTTGACTCTATTGAGGATAAAGCAGATTGTGAATATTCTGTTATTGGCGGTTTTATTAATTTTAAAGCAGGTAATTCTATTCTTGTCGATATACTGTCTGAAATTTATACAAAACGTGATAATTTTGGTAAACCTGAAAATGTTGAAACTGAAAAAATTATTTTAGAATATATCTCGGCAAACCCGACCGGGCCTTTTCATATTGGTCATGGCAGATGGGCTGCTATGGGGAGTTCTCTTGCTAATCTTTTAAAATTCTACGGGCATGATGTGTATCAGGAATTTTATATTAATGATGCCGGTTCTCAAATTCAAAAGCTTGGTCGATCTTTGGTTATTCGTGTAAAACAGGAATTGGGGGAAAATGTTGATTTCCCTGAGGATGAAGTTGAAAGAAAAAATTACTATCCTGGGGATTATTTAATTCCTGTTGCTAAGCAATTTTTGATTGATAAGAAGGCTGATTTGGATGCTGTTAATTCAAATTCGGATAAAATTGATTTGCAAGTCTATTGTGATTTCGCAAAAGCTTATGAAGAAAAGCTACAAAGAGATTTGTTGGATAGTTTCAGGGTGCATTTTGATAAATTTTATTCGGAGTTGTCTTTGCATAATTCGGGTAAAGTTGAAGAATGTGTTCAAAAATTGCGTAACAGCGGTAAGATTTATAACAAAGAAGGTGCTGAGTGGTTTAAATCTTCAGATTACGGAGATGATCAGGACCGTGTAATAAAAAAAGCTGATGGTTCTAACACTTATTTGACTGCAGATATTGCTTATCATGTTGATAAGTTGGAACGTGGGTTTGATAGAATGATTAATATCTGGGGTGCAGATCATCATGGGTATGTAGCTCGTGTAAAGGCGTCGATTGAGGCTTTAGGTTACGATCCGAATAAGCTTGAAGTCCTTTTAGGTCAGCTTGTAAACCTTGTTATAAACGGGAATGAAGTTCGTATGGGTAAGCGTAAAAACATGGTCACTCTTGAAGATTTGATTGATGAAGTTGGAGTTGATGCGACTCGTTTTTGGATGTCTATGCGAAATATAGATACAACTTTGGATTTTGATATTGAACTTGCTAAAACAAAATCAGATGAAAATCCGGTTTTCTATGTTCAGTATGCTCATGCCAGAGCTTGTTCAATTATTCGAAATGCAATGAATGACAGAATTGATACCCAATCAGGAAAAACTATTCCGGCTGTTATTTCAGAGGCTGAGTTTGGTAAATTGATATCTGAATTTAATTCTGAAATTGCCGCGATGTCTGTAAATGACGGTAGAAAATTAGTTCTTAAACTTGAAGAATTTAAGCCTTTGATTAAGACTTCTGCTCAAACAAGGCAAGTTTATACAATTTGTCGTTATGTTCAAGAACTCGCATCAGAATTCCATTCATTCTATAACTCAACAAGGGTTATTACTGACAGTATTGAAGTTACAAAATCAAGGTTAGCACTGGTTTGGGCATTTAAAACAGTACTGGCAAATGCTTTAAATATTCTTTCGGTTTCAGCACCTGAGAGAATGTAGGTGGTTTTATATGAAGAAAGTATTATTTTCTATCGTTGCTGTATTATTATGTACATCTGTATCTTATGCAAATGGGCCTGGTAATTATGTTGACTATTTTGCGCCGTTGCAGCCATCTTCTGAAAAATTAGTGAAGCCTAAGGATACAGGGCAGAATTCTCATATTGATTTTGGACTATATGTAAAAGAGCTGCAGCGCAGAATAAAAATGAACTGGGATAAACCAAAGGATATTTCTTTTAACCGGGTTGTTGTAGAATTAGATATTGCTAAAGACGGTAAACTTATTCAAGCAAGTGTTATCAAAACTTCCGGAAATTCAAGAGTGGATACTTCTACACTGAATGCAATAAAATCGGCGTCTCCTTTTAAACCTCTTCCTGTAGGTTTTGTTGGTGAATCTTGTAAAATTCAATTTACTTTTGATCAAAATTTTCTAGGTGCAACTATGGTAAATTAGATTTTATCTGCATAAGTCTTCCTCTTTGTCTGTTTTGCCATTGAAGTTATTATCAATACCATCAGAGCAAGAGCCAATTGACTCATGGCTTTCTGATTTTGCGTTGTATTTTAGGTATTTATTAGGAATAAGCGCCCAAAGATACAGGAAGAATTCTTTGTGATGTTTTGCTATTTGAGAATTTTTTATAATAATTGTATTTTCATCATTTTTATTTTCACCGCTGTTAGATAGGTTCATTGAACCTGTAATCAGGTATTCATCATCAATTATTATTGTTTTTGAA
This sequence comes from uncultured bacterium, assembly GCA_902489575.1. GTDB lineage: Bacteria > Cyanobacteriota > Vampirovibrionia > Gastranaerophilales > Gastranaerophilaceae > Zag111. The sequence goes on along the minus strand of CABUAQ010000007.1, from coordinate 12,990 downwards.
TGAAGTTTGCCTGCGTAGTTTTCGGTTTTTAAAAGAATTCCGTTTTGACGTAGCATTGCGTGTTTTGAGTTTCTGGTGTTTGCTGAATTCGCATCAATAATTATTCTTACATCAACTCCTCTGTTTTTTGCATTAATAAGTTCATTTGCGATTTGAGTATGTGTGATTAAAAACGTTGGGATGTAAATATAAAACTTTGCATTTTTTATAATTTGGGTGATTCTGTTTGAAGATTTATCTTTTGGTGAAAATAATATTTCAATTTGAGAATTTCCGAGGGTAAAAATTTTATTGTCTGTGATTTTATCTTTTTTGGTGTGGAAATTCCCGCCGAGCATTTGTTCAAATTCTTTTGTATAGAGTTCTGCTATTTCCTTAGATGAAATTATTATAATGTCATTTACATCGTAGCCGGAGAGCCCGGTTTTTGATAGATTCATTGAACCTGTTAATATTGTCTGTTTGTCTGATATTAGAAATTTATTGTGCATAAGCATATTACTGATTGTCGCAGTATTTCCACGGTCTGAACGATGTTGGACAGAAAGATTTGCTATAATGTTATTATCTTTATAGTAAGTTTTTGCAGGATTAAAATTTTCATCATACACAAATCTAATATTTACTCCGCGATTTTTGGCTTTTACTAACGCACTTGTTATATTCGGGATATTGTCATACCCATAGATTGCAATATCAAGGGTTTCTTTAGTGTTATTGATAAGTTTTAGAACTTCTTTACAAACGGTTTCTGTACAGTTTTTGTCCGGAGTAAGTTTTTTTGAAAAGTCAGTGTAATACACTTTAACTCCGCTACTTGAACATGTTAGTGTCGGCTGTTTCAAATTTATAAAATTATTTTTTGCGGGTGTAATATTCTTTCTGTTTTTGTTTAATTTATTTTTTGACTTTGCGGGTTGCTTTACGTGGCAATATTTGCAAGGCTTTGAATTTTTTGGTAATTGCTTTAGCGGTATAATTATTTTGTCATGTGCAACATTCCCGTAAGGGCAATCTAGTTTATGATATTTGCCGGAACGATGGTTTAAGATTACAAGGTTAAGCTTTTTAGAAATTTGGAGATTTTGCTTGAATTTTGTAGGGTTTCCAATTTCCCCGTTGTCAATTCCATAACCGCTATTATTTAATAGCTGCTTGTATTCTATGCCATTGATTTTAACTTTGGCGTATTTGCACTCTTTTGTTATTTTGTTTGTGAAATTTAATGTCACTTTTTTATTTGTAAGAGTATTTTGTGCAAATTCTTGAGCCAGATATCCCAGATTTATTATATCTTCATCAGAGAGATTTAATGATTTTGAATATTTATTTATAAAGTAATCATCCGGTGCCAGAGAAAAAGCTTCAACTCCATCAACACAAATATATTCACTTTTGTCCCGTGCTTTGTTGTTGTTTAAATCTATTTGAAATTTAGTGGGAGTAATAACCGATAGCACGGTTTTTAGTCTGCTGTTTGTTTTAATGAACAGTGTAAATCCGCAAAATAGTATTATTAAGAATAGTGTTGTTAGAAACTTTTTCATTATTTTTCTAAATTTCTATAATTTGTAATATCAAAACCCAGGCGTGATATTGTATCTTTTAATTTAAGATTTTGAGTTATTTCAAATTCCATTGTGTGAGAGTTCTCAATTTCTCTGTCATACTTGCAAGGATGAATTAGTGCTTCTACAACACAGTCTTGTTCAAGAACTTTTAATCCGTATTCAATTGTGTCAGAATCCATCATACCTGTGTATCCAACACCTATTATAAAATCATTTGTTCTAATATTGTATTTTTTCGCTGTTTTTTTGTTTATTTTAGTAAAATATTGTAAAAGTGCGATTTTAAGTAAATTAACAGGATAAGATAAATTTAGATGTTTAGCGGGATTCGGGATAAGATAGAGTTGTTCAAATTGTGTTCTTACGTATTTTATCCCGTATTCGTTAGCAAGTTTACAGGTAATATCGAAAATCTCAGGGATTGCGTGGGTGTGAACATGTGAATCTAAGTGATCAATTTTTGTATCTGCCAAAATTTTTTCAATTTGAGCTCTGAATTCGTTTTCAATTTGATTGAGCATATTTTTGTTATTTCTGTTGAGCAGTAATGTTGTATAACCTGCACAGAATTTCCCATATATATCTGTTAACAAAAAACAGTCGGTTAAAGACTTTCCCTCCATAATATTCAAATGCGCTGCAATCCCAAGTTCAGGACAATCAGGCAAAATATTGTGTACTGCACTTTCATAAGCATCTGTATTTGCGCAGAGGCTTGCACTCGTCAAAAAACCGTTATTATATCCTTCCAGTACTGCTTGATTATGATACTGCGACAAGCCAAAGTCGTCTGCGTTTAGAATAAATTTTTTATTAATCATTTATATGTCCTTGCAATTATCTCATTCAAATAATATAATTATGATATTAGAAAGAGGGATATAATGCAAACACCTAAACTTGCTGTAATAATACCATGTTTTAACGAAGAGCTTTGTGTTGAGGCTACTTGTAAGAGACTTTTAGAAGTTTTAAACCAGCTGCAGTTAAAAGGGAAAATATCTCAAGACAGTTATCTGTATTTTGTTGATGATGGTTCTAAAGATAAAACTTGGGAGTTGATAGAAAACTGTAATAGAGCAAATCCGTTTGAGGTTAAAGGTTTAAAATTTGTTAGAAATTACGGAAATCAAAAGGCACTTATTGCAGGTTTAGAAGGTGTAAGGAAAATAGGCTGTGATTGTGTTGTATCAATTGATGCTGATTTACAGCAGGATGAAAATGCAATTGAACGCTTTATAGATGCTTATTCAGATGGCTTTGATATTGTTCTTGGGATACGTAATAACCGAAATACCGACAGTTTTTTTAAGAAAACAACGGCTGTTATGTTTTATAAGTTGATGAATATATTGGGTGCAAAGATTCCGATGAATCACTCTGATTATCGTCTTGTAAGTAAAAAAGCCCTTGATATTATGGATATGTATCCTGAAAAGGCTTTGTTTTTACGTGGTTTTTTCTACGAACTCGGTTTAAAAACTACTAGTGTGTACTTTGATGTAAAACCGAGATTTGCCGGCAGTTCAAAATTTAATTTTGTTTCATTAATGGGACTTGCTTTAAACGGGATAACCTCATTTAGTATTGTACCACTCAGAATTGTTGCCGGGCTGGGTTTTTTGATGGCTGTTTTTGCATTTTTAGTGGGTATTGAAACGGTTTTTGAAAAAATATTTTTTAATAACTCTCCAAATGGATTTGCTACCGCGATTATTCTTCTGTGTTTTTTCGGAGGGCTGCAAATATTTTGTCTTGGAGTTATTGGTGAATATGTAGGGCAGGTATATAGAGAGGTAAAAGCCAGACCCCGTTATATCGCAGAAAAAGAATTACGTTAGTATTTTTTGACTTGATAAAACCGTGCCACTGTCTATCGAAATTTATAAACGCATTGTCCTTTAATATTTGCTCCTCCAAAAAGTAAAACACCCGTAAGTTCAATCTTAGTGCTGCTGAGTTTCCCCCCTGACACGGTTCGAAAGTTTACGCCGTTTTATATTTTGTTATCAACGCTCATATTAAATTTCAAAGTGCCTATAAACCCCTCACAACAGGCTCTGCACCCCGCATAAACTTCGGGTCAAGAGATTGCAATTCCCCGTGGAGCACGGTCAACTCAAGTATACCATGAATACTTTGTATTTGCATTATCTTTCTTTATAAACTTTAATAATGAAATTAATATTTAACTTTTTATCTAGGTAAATTCATAAAATATTTAGAATCTTGTATTGCATATAGTGCACAACCAAGTCCATTAGTTTGACTTGAAAATTTATTTTTATCACAATCCCCGTATGGACTCCATCCTTTTATTTTTTTTGTTGGAGTAAGTTGCCCATCATCTTCTACTTTAAAGTAAAAGAAGTCATGTCCAAATCGGTTAGGTCTCTTTTTGTATCCGTTTATATCAATACCAATTGTGTAGTATCCCATTGTAGATGCTTGGCCGCCTTGTTCAAAAAATAATGTTGTTCCATCGAGTAATACCAGCATACCATCATCCATATACCCAAAGTTAACAGGTCCGCCGGTGTAGCTTTTATATTCTTCTACTATTCCATCAGTGTTCAATTGAATGCAACCTTTTGTGCCTTTATTAATACGTCCGCAATCATGTGATATTTTATAGTATTTTGCTAGCATATTACCAAAATTGGATTTGTGTATAGCAGGAGTTAATGTCGTATTTTCTTCTGATACAAGTGTTCTTAGCGCTTGTGCTAATTTTGAGTATTGAGATTTAAATTGTGTTTCCAATACAATTGCGCGATATCGGTTTATCAAGGTTGGTAATGTTATTGCTGTAACTATGCCTATTATCCCAAGTGTTATCAGTGTTTCACTCATTGTTAGTGCACTTAATTTATTCATAATTTTTACCTCTGTTAAAAATATAATAGACTACACATGTATAGTTTAATCTATATATGTGTAGTTAAATATAACATATTTTACATTACAATTCAAGATATTTTATAATTCAAAAATGATTATAAATGATATGACTGATTATCAGCTTATAAGTTTTATGTTGAGTAAAGAGTATATGCTTCAAAAGGATTTGTCTTGCAGATTAAATTCTTATACAGGGAAAAATACTAAGCCTGCTAATTTTTCTGCAAAACTAAAGCGTGAATATTTAACTTTTAGAGAATTAAAATTCATTTGTGAAATTTTAGGTTACGATCTATTAATTAGAAAACGAAAATAGATTTCTTATTATCAGTATTAGACTTTAAATAAGTTTTTAGTTCTACTTTTGAAATCATCTGATAATAATTTTTGTATTGTCCCATTATCGGATGAATTTATTTTTTTATCTTTTATTCTTTTGGTGTGAAAGGAGAATAAAATGACTGAACGCTTAGATTTATATAAATGTAATGTTTGCGGAAATCTTGTTGAAGTGATTTTGCCCGGGGAAGGACAACTTGTTTGCTGCTCTCAGCCAATGGAGCTTTTAAAAGCACATGCAGCTGAAGCTGAAACAGAAGAAAAACATGTTCCTGTCTGCAGTATAACCGGTGATGGAGACACGGAAATTAGAGTTGGTTCTGTATTGCACCCGATGAGTGAGGAACATTATATTCAATTTATAGAAACTGTCTCTAATGAGAAAAGCCATACAGAACTTCAATATTACTCGCCGGGTGATTCTCCGATAATGGTTTTGTCTAATAAAATCGGTGCGGATCTTGCTCGTACATTTTGTAATATTCACGGACTCTGGGAGAGTAAAAATAACTGATTATGAGAAGGAATTTTTTATTTGTCAAAATTAATGAATAGGAGTGATAATGATTAGTGATAAAATTAGAGATATTCTTAATGAACAAATTAATAAGGAATTTTATTCCGCTTATTTATATCTTTCAATGTCTGCTTATTTTGCTGAAATTGGCCTATACGGCTTTTCAAACTGGGCTAAAGTACAATCTAAAGAAGAAATTGACCATGGTATGATTTTATTTGAATATGTTATAGGCAGAAATTCTCAAATTCATTTGTCGCAAATTTCAATGCCGGCATTTGATATGACAAGCCCGCTTGGGGTTTTCGAGCAGATTTATACCCATGAAAGAGCCATAACTGCTGCAATAGATTGTGTTGCAGAAATGACAGAAGGTGAATGTGATTTGGCGACTAGAAATTTTATTGATTGGTATTTACGTGAACAAATTGAAGAGGAAGCCTCTGTATCACGTATTATTGCCAGGCTTAATGCTTTTGGTTCTGAAAAATCAGCATTATACCTTATTGATAGAGAATTGTCTTCCCGCGAATATTCTGCTGTTGTTTACTAGTGTTATCTAATATTGCGGTTTTGTAAACAATTTGTTTATTTGAACAAAATATTTTATTATATTGGTATGACTTTAGGGAAGATTTTATACGTTGATGATGATAAATTGTTGACTTCTACTTTTTCGACTTTGATGAAAGTAGAAGGTTTCAAGGACGTCATTGTTTATAATAACCCTGTTGAAGCCATTGAATATTTAAAAACAGAAACTCCTGATCTTATTATTTCAGATTTTCTAATGCCTGAAATGAACGGTCTGGAGTTTTTGCGTGAGGCAAAAAAACTCTATCCAGAGATAAGCATGATTTTATTAACTGCTTATGCTGATAAAGAAAATGCAATAAAAACGATTAATGAAATTGGTGTTTACAAGTATATAGAAAAACCGTGGGATAATGACGATTTGATTATGAATATTAAAAACGGAATTGAAAGAAGTCATTTGCTTGCGGATTTAAGAGAAAAAATTTCACAGTTGGAGGAGGCAAAGCTCCAATTGACAAAATATTCAGAAAAATTAGAAGAATTGGTTGCAGAACGGACGAAAGCGCTGACAATTGCTAATATGAAATTGTCTGGAATTATCAATTACTGTGCTGACGGAATTATTATTATTGATGCGAAAGGGAATATTGAACAGGTAAATCCTGCTTGCGAGAATATGGTTGGATTATCTGCCGATGCCATTCAAAAAATGAAAATTCAAGAAATTGCTTACACAGATAATCCTGCATTAAATAAAGCTCCGAAATCCTCTGTAAAATCAGCTATTTTAGGTTTGTCCTGTGAAAATTCGGAATTTCTTCTAAGAGATTTGTATATCAGAAATGTTCTTAATGGCGAGTATATTCCTGTTGAAATTAATTTTGCTTCATTGTCTAACGAGTATTCCGGAGAAGAAAAATTTGTAGGAGTTATTAGAAATTTTAGTGTACAAAAAGAAACGGAACGTTTAAGAGATGATTTTATTGCTACTCTGACTCATGATTTAAGAACTCCGCTGCTTGCAGCGATTCAAACTTTGAAGTTTTTCCTTGATGGTTCATTAGGAGATTTAAAAGATCAGCAAAAGGTGCTTTTGTCAACTATGCTTCAAAGTAATGAGGATCTGCTTGGGCTTGTAAATGCACTATTGGAAGTTTACAGGTTTGAAAGCGGTAAATTATCATTGTGTAAAACAGTTTTCAGTGTTAATGATCTTGTTAAACAATGCTATGATGAGCTAGAGCCGTTATCAAAGAAAAAGAATATAGAATTTAATTTGCACAGTGATGTCGATGAGGATTTGTTAATAGACGCTGATCGGGCTGAAATTAAGCGTGTGATTACAAATCTTTGCGGGAATGCTTTGAATTATACAAATAAGGGTGGGACTATTGATATTTATGTGAAGAGTCAGTCCGGCGATTTGATGTTTTCTGTGATAGACAACGGAAATGGCATTCCAAAAGAGGATATCCCTCATTTGTTTATGAGATTTTCACAGGGGACAAGTAAAAAACGTTCAACTGGTACAGGATTAGGTCTTTATTTGTCAAGACAAATTATTGAAGCTCATGGTGGTAAAATCTGGGTTGAAAGTAAGGTTAATAAAGGTAGTGAATTCTCGTTTCTGCTTACAAATGTAGTTGCAAAATCAAGAGTATAAGGTATAGAAGGTGATTAAGATGTCTAAATGTGTAAAGGTTACTATAATTGAAGATCATGATATGACCAGAATGGGCTTATCTTTTGCTCTTTCAAATAATGATGCCATAGAAGTTCTGGGAACAGCCTCGGATGGTCTGGAGGGTGTTGAACAGGCACTTAGCATGAAACCGGATTTAGTGATTATGGATATCGGACTTCCTACAATTGACGGTATTGAAGCCACCCGTAAAATTAAGAATTCTATGCCTGAAATTAAGGTTCTAATGAATACTTCGCGTGATAATGAAGATGATATTTTAGATTCTTTTGCCGCTGGAGCTGATGGGTATATCACAAAAGGTGCAACATCTGAACAGACAATTTCTGCGATAAAGGCAGTGAGTGAAGGGGTCGGTTGGCTTGATCCTGCAATTGCAAGGGTTGTTCTTTCAAATATAAGAAAAAATAGTCAGATTGAAGCTAAGTCTGGCGGTATAAATTATCAGAAGGGTAAAAATTTATATGGCTTGACTGAACGTGAAATGGAGGTTCTTGCGCTGTTAGTCGAAGGACTAAAAAACCCGCAAATATCAAAGAAACTTGTTATAACAATTGCAACAACAAAAACACATGTTCATAATATTTTGCAAAAATTATATGTAAAAACCCGTTCAAAGGCGGTTGCAACAGCTATGAAAGATGGATTGGTTTAGGTTTATTTGGAGTTTTTAATAACTGTGAATAGGAAGGTTCTTTTATTACTTTTGATTTTTGTATTTTGTTCTTCAGCTTTAGGAGCTGATGCAAAGCGAGTCTTTAAAAATAATAATGATACCAGATCGCGTGAAATAAAGCATCAATATGAAGTGCTCAAACGTGATGAAACAAAAAAAATGGAAAGCCGTATTTATAATTTAACACCGTCAGGGTATATGACGGTTGATGAGTATGAGAAGATGTCAGAATACAAAGATAAGTCTACTTTAGATTTTCAAATTCCAAAAGTGCCAACTCCGTCAGATTTTAAATATGTACCAAAACCAACGTATAGAATAGTGAAGTACAATGATCCTCCGGGTAGTGCAGAATTATCGTTGGGAAAAAATCTTTATACAAAGCGTTTGGTTAATGCACAGGGTATTGTTTCCCCTGATTTTTCAAAACTTGTTTATCCTGCTGTTTACTACTATACGGATAGTGCGTCTGTTGCCTGTGATTTATTTGTAATTCCACTCGTTGAAGGTGATACAAATATGAATAAAGTTTTGAAAGCTAATGTGGCCAAAAGGTATCCTGATCCGATATTATCAACGGACAAAGCTATAGACAATTACGCTTCTTTTAGAACACTTACGCCTGTGGATTTTTCATCAGATGGTACCAAGCTTCTTGTAAAGCAAAAAGTAGGCAGCAGGGAAGATGGTATCTGGCAGACTAATTTGTACGTTTATGATTTTAATAACAAACTAAGTTATAATTTATCAGAAATCCGTGATGCAGTTGTTTATTTTTGGGAAGAATATATGGATCTGCGTTTGGAAGATGTTCGTTGGGATATTTATCCGATAGGGTTTGCAAAGAATGATCCGTATAGAATTATGGTAAATGCGTTTGCTTTTACAGGTGAACGCCCTGTATTTCTCGGGCTTTGGAGTATAGACTGGCAGGGTAATCAGACACGGCTTGTTACATTTAATAAGGATGCTGTACCTGTTGTTAGTATTAATGGATATAAAATAATACGAGATGGAGTCGAACCTTATCAGGCTGTTGAACGTGAAGAGAAAGTCCTCAAAAAAGAGTCTGAGTATGTTAAGAAACAATTTGAACAGCAGAAAAAACAAGCTGTTAAGGCGATAAAAGATGAATATGAATATACAGTTAAAGGTTTGCATGATGATTATAAAGATGAGTATAGAGATTACAAAAAGCTTCAATCTCTTACTGGTTCAAGCGAAGATGCAAAGCTTCAGGAGGCGTATAAGCAGTATTTAATTGACCAGACCAAAAAGGATGTTGTCAAAACTGAAAAGTTTATAGAAAAGAAGAAAAATGAAATAAAAAAACTCGATGTAAAGTTAGAAAAACTCCATACAGAAACAGACAAATTTACACCGGCTATTCCATCTGAGCGTAATTTAAATGGATCTGAAATGAAGAGAGATGATAGCTCTTTAAATATTGTTAATTAGTTCAAGTTTTTGTGAGCGGGTAAGTTTATGTTTAATTCGGTATTCTTCTTTTAAGGCTTCAGATTTTGTTTCAAATTCTTTTTGATAGACTATTTTTACTGGCTTGTTTGCTTTGGTGTATTTTGCTCCTTTCCCTTCAATATGGGCTTTAAATCTTTTTTCAATATCATCGGTGTATCCGCAGTATAAGGTTCCACGTTCAGTAAGTAGTATATAAATAAAATGTTTTCCGCTCATAAAATTATTATATTACATTTTATGACATAAAAGGTGTAAATTTAGTCTAAATTCATATATTTGGTATAAACTAAACGTATGAGTAAACGTTATGCAATTTGTTACAATCCAGCAATGGAGAATTCTTCTGAGGTTATGTCTAATCTCAAGTCTATTCTTATCGTTAACTCTGTAGAGTATGATATTTTGGATATAGATAACCTTCAAAGCGGTTATGATTTTGTTTTTGTCATCGGAGGGGACGGAACAATATTAAAAGCTGCAAGATTTTATTCGGTGTATGAAACTCCGATATTTGGAGTAAATTTGGGTAGATTGGGCTTTTTGTCACAAGCTTCTCCGGATAATCTCAAAGTCTCTGTGGATAAAATTCTTTGTGGTGATTATAAAGTAGAACAAAGGATGATGCTTTGCTCTGATGGTTACAGTGCACTTAACGATTTTGTTATAAAAGGCGGACTGTCTGCAAGAACATCTAGATTTGCCCTTGCAATAAATGGAAAATTTGTATGTGAATATCTTGCAGATGGGATAATTGTCTCTACTCCAACAGGTACAACAGCTTATGGTATGGCTGCGGGAGGTCCTGTGCTGGCGCCTGATGTTGACGCAATTGTAATTGTACCTATTTGCCCGCATACATTTTCTGCCCGCCCAATTGTTGTGTCAGGTAATGATGAGGTTAAAATTTTGTCTTGTCCAAATAATGAGTATACGGTCTCTTCAGATGGGCAAGTCGCATTTGAACTTTCTAATGAACTTGTTATAAAAAAATCACCTTACAAGGCGAATTTGGCATTGCTCAATTGTAACGATTTTTATAAAGTTCTTCGTAACAAGCTTCATTGGAGTATTTCTCCTGCTAAAATATAACATTTCAATGCTTTATATTAACTTTTGTTCATAATTTTTGTAAAATTATTGTACTTTTTCTCTATTTAAAATACTATATTGTTATAATTACAGAGTTAGTAGTTATATGTTTTAGGAAAAAGTAATCAGCTATAAGAGGTAAATAACGTGGAAAATATCGTTTCAGATATCTTTGCAAGAAAAGATGACCAGTCAGGTGGGCAGACAGAAAGGTTAGGAGCTAATCCTACAAATATAAAAGTTGTTGGTGTTGGCGGCGGCGGCGGTAATGCCGTTAATCGTATGATTCAATCAGGTTTGTCCGGTGTTGAGTTTTGGTTAATGAATACAGACTTACAGGTATTAGTTAATGGGAAAACTCCTAATAGAATTCAACTTGGAACATCTTCTACACAAGGTTTGGGTGCAGGCGGAGATCCTACAGTTGGTGAAAAAGCTGCCGAAGAAGCTCAGCAAGAGATTACTCAGGCATTGGAAGGTGCTGATATGGTATTTATCACTGCCGGATTAGGCGGGGGTACCGGTACAGGTGCTGCTCCTGTTGTTGCAAAAATTGCCAAGCAGCTTGGTATTTTAACAATTGCAGTTGTTACAAAACCTTTTTCTTGGGAAGGAAAGAAAAGACAAAATCAGGCAAATAACGGTTTAGATAAATTAAAAGAAGCTGTTGATGCAGTTATTGTTGTTCCAAACGATAAACTTCTTCAAGTTGTTGATAGACAGGTTTCATTGCAAGAATCATTCATTATCGTTGATGAAGTCTTGTTAAGAGGTGTTCAAGGTATTTCTGATATCATCACAGTTCCTGGTATTATTAACGTAGATTTTGCTGATGTTAAGACAGTTATGCAAGCTTCAGGTTCTGCGTTGATGGGTATTGGCAGAGCTCAAGGTGAGGGCAGAGCCGTTAAGGCTGCTCAACAAGCTATCAATTCTCAACTTCTGGAATCTTCAATTAATGGTGCATCAGGTGTAATTGTTAATATTACTGGTGGTCCTGATATGGGTATCCATGAAATCAGTGATGCAGCTTCTATTATTCATGATGCTGTATTGGATGATGCAACTGTTATTATTGGTACTGCGGTTAATGAATCAATTCAGGGCGAAATTCAAATTACAGTTATCGCAACAGGTTTTGAATTAAAAAATAATTCTCCTGCTTCTGTGTTTGGCTCTGCCGGTGAAAATTCTGATGCTAAACAATTAAATGCCGTAGATTTCTTCTCTGGCGCATTTAATAATCAAACTAAATCAGTGCTGTCAAATAATAACTTTACAAATATTGAAATTCCTGATTTCTTAAAAAGATAAGGAAGTAATATAATTATAAGAAAGCCGGCAAATACCGGCTTTCTTATTCGCTTAATATAGATATATTCATTATTTCTATATCATCGTAGTCTATGTGATCGCCTGGCATGAGATTTTGACCGGTTTTAATTGTTATTTGATTATGTTCGTTTGCCCTGATTAAATTGTTTGGAAGTTTTATACGCTGCCCGTCTCCGTTCACATGAAGTTGTCCTATCATTGTCCCGTTAAAATAAATTTCAGCAGGACTTGAATAGGCCGCTTTAATTCTGTTTTGCCCCATTGATTTGGCTAACTTAGTATCAAGTCCGACAATAGAACCTATTACAAGGTAATTTGTACTATTTTGAGCGTTGGCTGTCATTATAAAATCTTTTGAGTAATATGGACCTATTGATTTTAGTCTAAAGTCTAATGCGTTAGCAGAATCTTTTGAAAAACTGTCATCTCCCAGGTGAAGAATATCTGAATCAAGTGCTATGTCTGCAGCTTCACTTTTAGCAAGTTCAATTTTCATAGGGTTATTCAGACTCTCTCCATTGTTAATCGTGAGTGAAAATGGTCTGTACCCTTCTTTTTCTACATTCATAATTGTAGGTTGGCTTATTTCTACCCGTTCAAGTTCAAAATTACCGTTTGCATCAGTGTACGTCCTGTAATTTTTTTGAGGAATACTGATTTTTGCAAATTCTACTCCTTGTTTAGTCTTTGCATCAATTACTTGATTACTTTCATGTTGTCCAACCTTAGAAACACCGCCGGTGAATGTTGTTCCGTATGTTAATTGACTAAATGATGTTAAAATTAATGTTATTAAAAGTATAAATTTTTTCATACACATTTTATCTTATATTTTATAATTTTT